>DATNLB010000245.1:0-24152 GCA_035603095.1 Candidatus Acidiferrales bacterium | reverse complement strand
CTTCCTGGGCGAGATGAGGAAGCAACGGAGTAATGAAGTAGCGAGATAACGTGGCGCAGGAGCCGTGACTGGTGACTCGTGACTGGCGGAAAAGGGAGAGAGCTTTTCCAAAAATTCGGTCACTCCGGCCGGCTGCCGATGGTTGATCGGGATAGCAATCCTTACTTGGAATTTCTAGTTAACCATAACAGGCCCACACCCCCCTATGCTTTTTGTAAGTGTTGCATCTAAAGGGGTTAGCTCCCCATTAAGTCTTTGACAATCAATACTTCCGAGGGCCTTTGTAAGTGTTGATTCTAAACGTAGTTAGTAGCGCCAATGATTGGCCAGTTTCACAAGTGTTGATTCTAATTGAGTTGGTTCAGGAAGTGCGATTCAGCAGATGGGAACGGCAGCAAGGGCCTTGAGAAAAGGGGCGCCCGCAGGTCCGATGGAACAATCCCCGGACACGGATACTCGAGAAAAGACTTCTTCGATTGTGAGGGATTCTCGCGGGGCGAGGCGCACTTTTGAATGAGATTGGCATACCGGGATAGTGACCTGATTGTCAACATAAATTTAGCAGCAGATTTGGGTCAGCCAGATGGAGGTCCTGGAGCCGATCCGACTTAGGATTCGTGCGTCAGAACCAGTCGCTGCGGTAGGCCACCCACCAACTGAGCACGCCGATGGGAATGGTGGCCAGCAGCGACCACAAGATGGGCAGGGTGAAGTCCGCAACCAGTCCGAGCACGACAAAGGTAGTCCAGAAGACCTTACGTTGCATTTCACCATTCTAGCGCGCACAAGCGCCCTGTGGTCGCCGGTCAAGGCGCTGGTTTCGAGAAAAAAACAAATGCCAGGACAAAATGATGCAGGAAGGTCAAACCCTTCACCCTCAAAAAACCGAAGGTGGGGCACCCCGATCCCCAACGAATTCATTTCTTGGGCGCACGATTCGCAAACTGAACGACAGGGGTACTGGAAGGTTCCACGTTCCCGGTGCTGCAGGAATCCGGACGGGAGAGCAGCCCTGGAGCGACATTCCAGTGCTCCCCGCTCTCCGTGATTATAGTGACGGTCTTCTTATTGTAACGGGTGATGGTTCCAACCAGCACGGACCGCCCGTCCGGGTGGAACTTCACTTTTTCGCCGATGCGGAAATCCAGCATCGCGGTGTGGGAGCGCATTTGGCCGAGAATCCTGAGGCGCGCCACGATTTTGTGATTGAGCTCGATGAGTTCTGCCTCGGAAAGCGAGTCGATATTAATGTTGCTCATATGGTTAGGTCCTGCAATCACTGGACGTATTGTATAGGAACCGGGCCGTGTGGCAAGTTGGAACCGTTCGCGAAACGCACTCAAAGAGCGGCGCTTTACAGCCTCGTCGGTTTTATTCTGTGATGGCAATGGCGATCAAAAAGACGAAGCTCGGAGGGGCTGTCCGAAAGACGGCTGAAATCATCGAAGAACGCCTTGGCGCGCTGCCGCCAGCAAAGGCCAAAGTTAGTGCTGAAGGACATTCACAAATTCGCGGTCAAGTCTTCCCGCCCTGCGCATAGCAGAAATGGTTCAAAACCTCGGCGAAGCCACGGTCCTCATTCCTTATCCCGTGTCCTGGAGACACCTGCGCTCTGGACGGCGACCGACCAAAATGCTCACGTGTTTGCGAAGGCGCTCTTACATCCACCGGTTAGCACAAAGGCGTTTGCGGACAGCTACGACGGCATGAACTTCACGCCACCGTATCTGGGGAGGATTTCAGCGCGCGCGCTGATCGTGCAGGGCGATCGCGACCCGCTTTGCCCGGCGGAGATTTCGGAGGAGATGGCGAGGGCGATCCCGCGATCGAGCCTGTGGATCGTGCCGAATGCGGGGCACGGGCCTGTCCTCGGGCAGCGATGGCCACAGTTTCTGAAAACGGCGGCGGAGTTTCTACGAGGTTGAGCGGCGGACTGACGACGATTTCGCCTTCGCGCAGAGCGCGAGGATGCGGCGCCCGATGCGGTGACACGCAGCGGGCGAACTCCTGTAGACTGCTTAACGTTGTGGCTGCAAAATGAAAACGCCACCAGATCCCGCCATCATGGACAAGAGCCAAACGGTTGGACGAATTTTCGTTGCGGTTTCCCTGGTTGTTTTCGGGGTGCAACATTTCTTGTATGGCGGCTTCATTGCAGGACTGGTGCCCGCGTTCATGCCGGGGCGGCTGTTTTGGGCGTACTTTGTCGGTATAGCGTTCTTTGCAGCCGCTGCCGGTATTCTCTATGAAGAAATGGCACGTCCGGCGGCAACCATGTTGGGAGTGATGTTTTTTCTCTTCCTGGTGCTCCTGCACATTCCGAGGATCGTCACGAATTCGCGCGATGGAAATGAATGGACCAGCGGATTCGTGGCTCTGGCGATGTGTGGCGGCGCCTGGATTCTGGCCAGCGCTTCTCCGCTATACGAGCGCGAAATCGCTGATCCTTTCCTCAAGTTCGGGCGATACATTTTTGCCATGGCTTTTGTAGCGTTTGGGATTCAACATTTCTTCGACCCCCGACTCACAATCCGGGTAGGCCCGCCGTGGTTTCCAGGAAGGCCAATCTGGACGTATCTGACCGGCATCTTTTTCGTTGTCGCGGGCTCGGCGATCTTCCTGGGGAAGAAAGCGCGCATTGCGGCAAAGCTCCTGGGGGCGGCGACTCTTCTGTTCTTCCTGCTGCTTCACATCCCTCGCATCGCAGCGCAACTGCACGATCCAGGCCCGTGGACCAGCGGATTTGAAATCTTGGCCCTGTGTGGAGGGGCTTTGGTCCTGGCCAACAGTCTGCCAAGAGAAGAGTAGGCAGCAAGAGTTAAAATTGTCAGTTGCCGGCGGCGGAAGACTTTTCTGCGGGGGCGTAGTAGCCGTTGCGGGTGCGGGCCACGAGTTTGCCGCGGCCGTGCGGGGGAATGACTTCCACTTGGACGGTTCGGAAGGAACCATCGCGGCGGATGTTCGTGGGATAGTAGGCCAGAATGTACTGGTTGCGAATGTCATGTGCAACCTGCTCGCAGATGTTGTGCACGTCATCGACGTTTTCCGGGAAGAAGGCCAGGCCGCCGGAGGCCGCCGAGATTTGCTCGAGGGCTTTGCGGGCGCGCTTGGCTTCCTTCTTGTTTTCCTGGCCGAGAAGTCCGATGGTGTAGATCACCGTATCGGTCTTCTGGACTTCACGAATCATTCTCTCGAGGGAATTGCGGCTGGCGTTGTCTTCGCCGTCGGTGACGACGAGCAGGATCTTCTTGTCTTTGGAAGCTTTCTTGAGATGATCGAGCGAGCCGAGGATGGCGTCGCGCAGGGCGGTGCTGCCGCGTGAATCGATGCGTTCGAGGGCTTCCTTGAGCTCCGGGATGCTATTGGTGAAATCCTTGTCGAGATCGAGGTAGAAGTCGTCGTTGAAATTGACGACGAAGGCTTCGTCGTTAGGGTTGCTGGCCTGCACGAGAGTGATGGCGGCTTCGTTGACGCGAGGACGCTTGTCGCGCATGCTGCCGCTATTGTCGATCACCAGTCCCATGCTGACGGGCACGTCCTCGCGCTTGAAGACGGAGAGTTTCTGTTCGACTTTGTCTTCGAAGACGCGGAAATTTTCCGACTTGAGGCCGTCGGCGAAGCGATGACGATCATCGAGAACGGTCGTATGCAGGACGACCAGGTTAACGTCAACCTTGATGCTCGAACCTTGTTTGCCGGCGTTGGAGTCCTGGCTGGGAGGAGGCGGTACGGAATTGGGGATGGGAATTTGGGCAACGGCAGCGGAAGAGAAGACAACCGCGCCAAAGATCAAGAGAGAGAAATAGCGCAAAGAAGAAAAGAGACGCCGGAAGCGCTCAGTGGCTGGGCGCGTAATACCCGGTCTTGGAATAGACGCTAAGCGGCGGAAGTCCCTTGGGTGCGCGCAACTTGATCTTGAGCTTGCGCCAGCGCGCGTCGTGAGCCTTGTTGCTTGGTCGATAGCCGAGGACATATTGGTTTCGCAGCTCCATACCGATTTTTGAAGCAATATCCGGCAGCTCATCCAGCTTCTCCACGGCGAACACGCGGCCACCGGTCATTTCGGTTACTTCACTGAGCAGTGACGGACCGCTCAGTTCCTCCGGGGACCGGTTGCGATAACCAAGCGGGTCAAAGATGCCGATGGCGTAAAGTTGGGTGTCGGCTTCCTTCACCAAGCGCTTGATGTCGCTTTCATTGTACCTGCTATGATTATCACCTCCATCGGATAGGATGAGCAAGGCACGTTTGGCGTTGTGTGCACCCCTCATCTGGCTAAGACCGAGATAGATGGCGTCGAGGAGTGCGGTGCGGCCTTTGGGCGCGGTGAGCATCATGCGGCTCTGCAGGTCTTCCACACTGTTGGTGAAAGAACTGGTCAATTCCGCGCGCTCGTTGAAGCTGACGAGAAAGAATTCATCCTGGGGATTGGCGGTCTTGAAGAATTGGACGGCGGCTTCGCGGGCCTTGGCCACTTTGTTGGCCATGCTTCCGCTGAAATCAAAGATTACACCGATGGAGATAGGAACATCTTCGGCGGAGAAGGTAACCACCTCCTGCTCGATGCTATCTTCATAGACGCGGAAATTGTCAGGTTCGAGGCCGGTGACTAAGCGATTGTAGGGGTCGGTGACGGTGACGTTGATGAGAGCGAGATCGACATCGAAATGAATCAATCCTCCGGGCTTAAACGGCGTGCCCGGCGTATCCTTGCGGATGTCATCTTTCTTGATTTCCTTGGCTTCCTCGCGCTTGCCTTCGTCCTTGGACTTGTTTTCGTTGGAGTCGGATTGAGCGGCGGCAGGGAGTACGGCGCAGAACATGGACAGGCAAACGACCAGCAGGAAGCGGAATAAGAAAGACAGGACGCGAACACCCGGTAAATCGCGTTTCACGGCACCCTCTCCATCCCGGCCTGCAGGGATGGCCGTGCGGTTCAGACTAACTGAAATTCTACCACTCGGATTCTCGAACACAAGAGCAAATGCTCGCTGTTCAGTATTGCACAGCTCGATAGGCCGGCCGGGTTGAGCGGCGTGTGGTAGCATCCTCACATTCCCTCATCGCCTGAGATGATTAGACTGCAAAAAAGACGCAAAAACTCCGTAAAATAGAGAAACAAATCCAATGGAGAAACACGTTCCATGACAGCGGGCAAGGTGGTAGTGGTGATTCCGGCGCGGTACGGTTCGACCCGGTTGCCGGGAAAGCCGTTGTTATTGTTGGCGGGAAAACCGATGATTCAGCGGGTCTATGAGCGCGCCAAACTAGCACAGCGAGCGGACCGCGTGATTGTGGCGACAGATGATGAACGCATTGTAAAGGCGGTGGAGGGATTTGGCGGCGAGGCGAGAATGACGCGGAGCGAGCACCGCACCGGAACGGAACGGGTCGCGGAAGTCGCGGCGCGCGAAGAGGGCGACGTATTCGTGAATGTGCAGGGAGATGAGCCGCTCCTGGATCCAAAAGCGATAGATGTGGCGGTCAATTCCCTGCTGGAGGAGCCGCGGGCTTCGATCAGCACGGTGGCAACGCCGATCAAGACGCCGGGCGACATCATGGACCCGAATGTGGTGAAGGCGGTGTTGGACTTTGACGGGAACGCGATCTATTTCTCTCGCGCACCGATTCCCTGGGTGCGGGATAGGGCCGGCAAAATTCAAGTGCGGCATCTGAAACATCTCGGGCTGTACGTATTTCAACGTGAAGCCTTGCTGGAGTATCCGACGCTGCCGGAGGGCGAGCTCGAAAGAATCGAACAGCTCGAGCAACTGCGCTGGATGGAAAACGGATGGAAGATCCGCGTGGCGGAAGTGGAACATGACGCGGTGAGCGTGGACGTGCAGGAAGACGTTGCGCGAGTGGAAAAGCTGCTGCAGAAATAGAAAGCCCGGCGGGGATTCCGCCGGGCAACGCTCTGCGACTGAAAACGATTGGGGCCCAGCCTATTGTTGCGCCTTCATGATTCCGGCCACGATGCGATTCGAGTCCTGGTTATTAGCGAAAAATGCGAGTTGGGGATTAACAAAGTAAACGACGAAATTGATCGTCGTTGTATTGCTCTTGACGAGCTTGACGCTCATGGTGTTGCGACTCGAGCTGCCGGTGCTCGAGGTTCCGTCGCCGGCGATGGAAATGGAACCGCTAGCTACGAGGTCGAAGACGGGCACGGCACTCTGGAATTGGAAAATGTCCGCCGCCCCGCTCAGGCTCAGACTGGAGACGGTTGCTTGACCCACGATGTCTTCTTCATCCTGAACCGCAAATGAGCCACCGTTCTGGAGGCTCAGCCCGCTCCAATTGAACGCGTAAGTTCCTGCGATGTTGGTGCTCGAGAACGGGCTACCGGTCTGTGCGGTGATGCTGCCATCGGCAACGTTCACAATACCACTGTTATTCGAGGTCTGTTCCTGAAGGACTCCTTGAGTTGCGGAGCTCAGATAGAAAACATATTTGGAAGGCGCATTGGTGAAGTTCGGATCCGTGAACGTAAACGTGCCGCGGCCGGGAGTCGCCGGGTCGAGACTGATGCTGGCTGTGGTCGCGCTATTTGTTGGGATGAATCTGCCGGCGTCGTTGGTGTCCTGAAGGACGTTTGTAACGGTTGCACCGTTGGAGGTGAAGCGGCCGACTCGGGTTACGCCGCCGCTGCCGGAACTGCCAGCAACGATGAAAGCAAAGCTGGAGCTGATGCTGCTCACCTGTGCTGGCACAGTGTTGCTTTGGGCTACCGCGTCGCCGGACAGCATTCCACGGTTGGTGCTAATGAATCGAACGCGAGTTGGGTCGACGATATAGAAAACAAAGTCTTGTCCGGCGATTTGTGCAACGCCACGGCCAGTGGTGGAAATGGGAAATGAAGGGTTCAGGTTGTCCTGGGCAAAATTGCCGACAACCGCTCCACTCGAAAGTAGAAAATCGTCGTTGTCATCGAAGAAGCCCGTGCTGATGGTCCCGGCACTGTTTACGTCAAATTGCCCGACAAAGGATTCTGGACAGGGACAAAGGTTTGTCTGGTTTCCGTCGAGCCCCGCAAAGTCAAATATGTAGGGCCCTGCGACAGAGCCCACGGTGAATGGTCCGCCGGTTTGCAAAACAAAATTGCCGCTGCCGGTGGAGGCTTGATTGCCATTGGAGGTCTCGTCGATCAGCAGGCCGTCGCTCGTAGAGGTCAGAACGATGCCAAAGTCGATGGAGGATGTGGTGCCGTTCGCGGTGATGTTCAAAGTGAGCGCGCCACGACCGTCGGCATTCACGGTGTAACTTCCGCCGGAGATTTGAAGAGCGAGGGTGATAGTTCCATCGGCATTCACGTCCTCGACGCCCGCGGTAATGTTGCCCTGCCCATCGGCGTTGAATACTCCTGTTCGGGCGAGCGGGGTAGCATTGTTGACCGAGAAAACTTCACCGTTGGTCACGAAGACGTATTGGCCTTTCAAGCTGGCGGTGCTGTATTTCCCGACGGGAGGCGGCGGGTTGACAATACCATTGCCGCCGCCGCAGGCGGCGGTCCAGAGAGCTGTGCCTGCGGTAAAAATTAGGAGGAGGCGCTTCATCGCACACCTCGCAGGGCTTCCTTTTGTGCTGGCGTCATCGCAGAGGCGGGAAAGAGGACGAAGCCTTTTGTGTTGCGAACGGCAACGGCTTGGGCGCCCTTCTGCACAACGCGCGCGGCGAAGTAAGCGCTATCACCGAGGGTCAATAGCTCACCGACGATGCGCACGCTATCGCCAGGACTTAATTCGAGATGACCAGCCTGGAGAACTTTGGCGTTGCCGAGATGCACATCCACCTGGCCGGAAGCCGTCTGCACTAACAGATGAGCGCCGATCGGAGGCGTGCTGGAGGCTGACTCGAATTTTACGACGGTGCCAAGGAGAGCACCTTCGCGGCTCACGTCATAAGAGCGAAGCTGCTGCGCATCAGGCTGTTTGGCTTGCTGGGCGTTGGCGAAAATGCAGAACGCCAGTGCGATCCCAAGCACAAATGCGCCTGTCCTACTTTGTATGCTAGCTTTCATAGCCCTTTCCCACGTGCAAGAGTCCCACTCGAAACCTTTCCGCGTTGCAGGCACTAAACGGAATGACTATTCCGGAGCGCAAGGCAAAAGGTTCAGTCCGTTAGATGGCGAATCCCCTGGTAGCGGTTTCCGAATGCAGAGCAAAATTTCCTGAGCGACAACACTTACCGCTGTCCGACAGCTGAACTCATAGAGTATTCCCCAATATTTAGAAACCCGTTCCCAAGGAAAAAGTTTCGCGGAGAAAAAATAACGATTTTAGGCTGCGAAGAGTTCGATTTGACAGAATTGCGGGTTCCTACGATAATTATGTGTACGTCACTCCTGTGGAGGGCAAACAAGCCCGGCAAAGCAACGCGGGCTATAAGGATGGCGCCAAAATATATCTTTGTAACCGGCGGTGTTGTTTCCTCGCTTGGAAAGGGCGTAGCTGCCTCCTCTATCGGTTGTCTCCTCGAAAGTCGCGGTTTCAAAGTCACCCTGCAAAAATGCGATCCGTACCTGAACGTCGATCCGGGCACGATGAGCCCCTTTCAGCACGGCGAAGTGTTTGTGACCGAAGATGGCGCGGAGACGGACCTCGATCTGGGGCACTACGAGCGCTTCACGCACGCCAAGCTTTCCCGCGACAATAACTGGACGACCGGACGCATCTACGAAACCATCCTGACGAAGGAGCGGCGCGGAGACTATCTCGGAAAAACGGTGCAGGTGATTCCGCACGTTACCGACGAGATCAAGGCGACGATCAGGAAAGTCTCTGACGGTGTCGATGTCGTGATCGTGGAAATTGGAGGGACCGTCGGCGACATCGAGTCGCTTCCCTTCCTGGAAGCGATTCGACAAATGCGCCTCGAGCTAGGCGCGGAGAACACGCTTTTCGTGCACGTTACGCTGGTGCCGTTCATCGCCGCGGCGGGCGAACTAAAAACGAAGCCCACTCAGCACAGTGTGAAAGAGATGCTGAGCATCGGGATTCAGCCGGACATTCTTCTTTGCCGCAGCGACCATCACATTCCGGCGGAACTGAAGAAGAAAATTGCGCTGTTCTGCAACGTTGTGGAATCCTGCGTGATTTCAATGGAAGACGTGGACACGATTTACGCGGTGCCCGCGGAGCTTAGCAAAGAGGGCCTGGACGAGCAGATTTTGCGGCTTATGAAGCTGGAGGCGCGGCCTTCGGACATGAAGCCATGGCTTGACCTGGTGCAGCGTATGCATCATCCGGCGGGCGAGGCAATGATTGCGGTGGTCGGGAAGTACGTACAACTCGAAGATGCCTACAAAAGTTTGCGCGAAGCGCTGCTGCACGGCGGGCTGGCACACAATCACAAGACCGTCCTCGAATGGATCGAAGCGGAAGAGATTGATTCTCCGGCGACCGCGGCGTCCCGCTTGCGCAGCTATGACGGCATCCTGGTTCCCGGCGGCTTCGGGAAGCGCGGCATTCAGGGAATGATTCATACCATTCAATACGCACGCGAACACAAAGTGCCGTTTTTTGGCATTTGCCTGGGAATGCAGTGCGCAACCATCGAATACGCGCGCGACGTAGCCGGCATGAAGCAGGCGGACAGCACCGAGTTTGATCCGCAATCGCCGCACCGCGTTATTTACAAGCTGCGCGAATTGCTGGGCGTGGATGAAATGGGCGGCACGATGCGGCTGGGCGCCTGGACTTGCAAGCTGGAGCCGGGCTCCTTTGCGCATAAAGCTTACGGCAAACTGGAGATCAGCGAGCGGCACCGCCATCGCTACGAATTCAATCGCGACTACGAAAAGACGCTGGTTGCCGCAGGCCTGCGCATCACGGGCCGCACTCCGGACGAAAACTACGTGGAAATTGTCGAAGCTCCGGACCACCCATGGTTCCTCGGCTGCCAGTTCCACCCGGAATTCAAATCGAAGCCGCTGGAGCCGCACCCGCTGTTTGCGGCGTTCATCGGCGCGGCGCTGGAGCTCAAGAAAAAAAAAGCGCGCACCGCGCCCGAGCCTAAGCGCGCACAGGCCGTGGGGCTCACGCCGCACGTCACTGCCTAAATCGTTGCAAACGTCGCTCTGGCTGCGTAGCCTAAGTAGCTTGCAGACCTTTCCCCATCTGGTATGAACACGACTCGCGAAATTGCGCTTGGAGCGTTGCGCCTCGGCGGCGGGAATCCGCTGTTTCTGATTGCGGGGCCGTGCGTGATTGAAAATGAAAAGCACGCGCGGATGATGGCGGAGAAGGTTGCGAAGATCGCGGCCGATGCGGGATTGCCATACATTTTCAAGGCTTCGTACGATAAGGCCAATCGTTCCTCCGTCAAGGCCTTCCGGGGCCCGGGTCTGAAGGAAGGCTTACGGATTCTCGGCAAGATCAAGTCTGAACTGAAACTGCCGATACTTACCGACATCCACGATGCGTCGCAAGCGGAAGCTGCGGCGGAAGTTTGCGATGTGCTGCAAATCCCGGCGTTCCTGGCGCGCCAAACGGATCTGCTGATCGCTGCGGGCAAAACGGGCCGGATCATCAATATAAAAAAGGGGCAGTTTCTGTCGCCGTGGGACATGGGGAACGTCGCGGAGAAGGTGGCGAGCACGGGAAATACGAAGATTATCCTGACGGAACGCGGCGCTTCGTTTGGATATCAGAATCTAGTGGTGGATATGCGTTCGTTCCCCATCATGCAGCGGACGGGCTACCCGGTAGTTTATGACGTGACGCATTCCGTGCAGCTTCCCGGCGGGCAAGGCCACGCGAGCGGAGGGCAGCCGCAGTTTATCGAGCCTTTGGCGCGCGCCGGCGTGGCCGCAGGAGTAGATGGGATTTTTCTGGAGACGCACGACAACCCCGCGGCAGCCCTTTCGGACGGACCCAATGCCCTGCCGCTGTCGGAACTCCTTGCCCTGCTTATGAAATTAAAAGGTCTGAACTCAGTGATCCGCCGCTGGAGCGAGAAATGAGCCTGGAGACAGCGCGGCGCGTGCTGAGGATTGAGGCGCAGGCAATCCAAGACGTCCTGGCACGGCTCGACGCCAGCTTCGAAAAAGCCGTGGAACTGCTGTTTGCGTGCAAGGGGCGAGTCGTCGTCAGCGGAATGGGCAAGTCCGGATTGATCGCGCGAAAAATTTCGGCGACGCTGTCCAGCACGGGCACGCCGTCATTCTTTTTGCACCCGGCGGAAGCGCTGCACGGCGATTTGGGCATGCTCGCCCGCGGCGACGCCATGTTGGCTGTTTCCTATGGCGGCGAAACCGAAGAGATCATTCTCCTGCTGGAAGCGCTCAAGCGGCTGGAGATGCCGATGGTGACGCTGACGGGCAAAGTGCACTCGACGCTCGCCGAAGCCAGCGACGTGGTGCTGGATGTCAGCGTGAAGGAAGAGGCCTGTTCTTTGAACCTCGCGCCCACGGCGAGCACAACCGTGGCGATGGCCGTGGGCGATGCCCTCGCCGTCTCGTTGCTGGAAAGGCGAAATTTTCGTCATGATGATTTTGCGGCGTTGCATCCCGCGGGACGTTTGGGCAAGAAACTGCTTCGCGTCGAACACCTGATGCACGCGGGAGAGGCGCTGCCGCGTGTTTCCACCGGAACGTCGATGCCAGACGTCATTCACGAGATGAGCAAGAAGGGCCTGGGAATGACGACGGTCCTGGAGCCGGACGGTAGACTGGCGGGAATCCTGACCGATGGGGACCTGCGGCGGTTGATGGAAAAACATCGCGGGGCCACGCTGGAGATGACGGCGGGCCAGTGCATGACCAAGGGCCCGCAGACCATCGGGCCGCACCTGCTCGCGAGCGAAGCGTTGAACCTGATGGAGAAGCGCAAGATTACGTCCATCGTGGTTACGGATGAGGCCAAGGGCGTGCTGGGTGTGGTGCATCTGCACGATTTGTGGACGCTGGAGCTGATGTAGTGGTTTGAGACAGAAGGAATTCAAACGCAGGGAAGAAAAGGGGAGATAGCATTGGCCAAGCGAGGAAAGAAGATTCCGGAGAAACTGGCGAGAAGAGCAAAGCAGATTCAAGTCCTGCTGATGGACGTGGACGGGACACTGACGGATGGCAGCGTCACGTTACTGTCCCAATCGGACGGTTCAGCGCTTGAAATAAAAACTTTTGACGCGCACGACGGCCAGGGACTCACACTCGCCGCTACCGCCGGGATCCGCACCGGAGTCATCACTGGCCGCGCCAGCGCAGCCCTCCGCAGGCGCTGTAAAGAGCTCGACATCGAATTTGTCTACGAGAAGCAGGGTCACAAGATCGCGGCTTACGAAGATGTGCTGCGCAAAACCGGCGCCAAGGAATCGGAAGTCGCTTTTCTTGGCGATGACCTGCCTGACCTGATGGTGATGAAGCGCGTCGGACTGGCGGTCGCCGTCCACAACGCCACCCCGGAGGTGCGCCGCGCCGCCCACTACACCACCAAAGCCGATGGCGGCAAGGGGGCAGCCCGCGAACTCGTCGAGGTCATCCTCAAGTCCAAAGGCATCTGGGAAGAAATGATCGACAAAGCCCGGGCCTGAACCGCGCCCCATGGTTAGCGTGCATTTGACATTGAACTTGGTCCTTCGTCTATGCGTACTAATTCCTATGGGCCTGGTCCGCCTTAGCATTTAGCAGATCACAGTCTCCGCAACGGAGGGATCACGAATCATGGACACCTTTCTCCTCGACCTGAAATACGGCATGCGTTCTTTATGGCGCGACAAAGGTTTTGCCCTAACCGCACTTCTCACCTTTTCCGTCTGCATCGCCGCCAATACCGCTCTCTTCGCCATCGTAAACTCCGTCATTTTGCGCCCTTTGCCGGTATCGGACGCGAATTCCATCTTGATCACCTCCAACGAATACCCGAAAGCCGGTGTCACCGGGACCAACAACAGCAGTTCCGGTGATTACTTCGACCGCCTTCGAGAAATGACGGTTTTTGACAGCCAGGCCGTCTTCCGCCAGCGCGATCAAACTGTGGAGCTGAACGGTTCGCCGCAGCAGATTCGCGGGATGCTGGTTACCCCATCATGGTTCGAGTTGCTGCGTGTTTCTCCCGCCCTCGGTCGCGCTTTCACCCGAGAAGAAGGCGAAATCGGCGAAGATCAAGAGGTCATCCTCAGCCATGGGCTTTGGCGGCAGTTGTACGCCGGAGACAAATCCGCCCTTGGCCGGGAACTGCGCATCAGCGGCCGGCCCTTCAAAATCGTCGGCGTGATGCCTGCCGGTTTTAATTTTATTGACCCGGACGTTCGCCTGTGGATGCCGCTCGCCTTCACTGCGGAACAGAAGACCGTTCATCACAGCAATAATTGGTACCACATCGGACGCTTGAAGCCGGGCGCGACCCTGCAGCAGTCTCAGGCACAAGTGAACGCTTTGAACAGCGAAAATCTCGAGCGTTTCCCGGAGATCAAAGAAATCGTGATCAACGCCGGATTTCACACCGAGGTCAAACCCCTGCAGGACATGTTGACGGCCGGCGTCAAAAGGACTCTATATCTCTTGTGGGGTGGCGCATTCCTGGTCCTTCTCATTGGCGGACTGAACATCGCCAACCTCGCGCTGGCGCGGCTCGCTCTGCGCCGCAAGGAACTGGCCACGCGCATCGCCCTGGGCGCAGGCCGCGCGCAACTCATGCGCCAGTTGATTGTCGAAAACTTAGGATTAGCTTTGGTCGGAGGCCTGGGTGGCATCGCCCTCGGTGCGGTCTTGTTGCGAACTCTGAATGTCATCGGTCTGGAACATTTTCCGCGCGCCGGCGAAGTTCATATGGACGGCACTGTCGTTCTCGTCTCTCTAGTGTTTTCCCTGGCCGCTGGACTTTTTGTCGGGAGCTTTCCCATCGCCGGCATTTCCGGTATAGGCATCAGCGACGCGCTGCATGAGGACAGCCGCACCGGTACCACCGGAAAAAAATCGCGCAGCGTCCGTCAGCTTCTCGTCGCCGCTCAAATTGGATTTGCGTTCGCCCTACTCGTGGGCGCGGGCCTGCTTCTCGCCAGCTTTCGCCTGCTCTCGCAGGTCGACCCAGGATTTAATTCCAACGGCGTGGTTACCGCCTCCGTCGCTCTGCCGCGCTCCAGATACCCCAAGCCTGAAGTTTTGCGCGACTTTATGAACCGCGCGCTCCCCGCCGTCCGCGCCATCCCCGGAGTTTCCATCGCAGGCGCAACGGACGCCATCCCCCTTGGCAGCAATCACGATGACAGCGTGATTCTCGCAGAGGGCTACCAGATGAAGCCCGGGGAGTCCCTGATCTCTCCATTGAACATTTCTGTGACGCCCGGATATTTCGAAGCCCTAGGCATCCACATGTTCCGCGGCCGCAGCTTCGATGAGCGCGACAATGAGAATGTTCCCCGGGTGGTCATTGTGGATGAACGCCTGGCGCAGCATTTCTGGCCGGATCGCGATCCCGTCGGCCGCCGTATGTACATGCCATCGGACTCCAAGGATCTGCTGAAAATTGACGAGCATACCGTTTGGCTGACCGTTGTCGGTGTCGCACGCGCTTTACGCTACGAGAATCTCGACGGTTCCGGTTCACCCGTCGGCGCTTACTATTTCCCCAATTCCCAGGCGCCAGCCAACGGTTTTACGTTTGCCCTCAAGACGGCTGCCGATCCCGGCTCCGTCGTCCGAGCCCTTCGCGCAGAAATCTCCCGCCTGGATCCCGACTTGGCGGTTTTCGACGTCCATTCCATGTCCGAGCGCATCGACCTTTCCTTGTTTTCGCGCCGGACCTCTATGCTTTTGGCCAACGCCTTCGGCGGAGTCGCCTTGTTCCTGGCATCGCTCGGTATTTATGGCGTGCTGGCGTATCTGGTCGCCCGGCGTACTCGCGAAATTGGCATTCGCGTCGCCCTTGGCAGCACCCAGACCGGCATTCTCAGGCTTGTCTTGCGGGAGGGATTCCAACTTGTCGCCATCGGGCTTGTTTTGGGAATTATCGGTGCCGCCTCCTTGCAAAAAGCTGTAGCCAGCGAAATCTATGGTGTCCGACCGCTCGACCCGCTTGTATTGGCAAGCGTCATGGCCCTACTGGCGATTGTTGCACTCGTTGCCTGCGCCGTCCCTGCTCGGCGCGCAATGCGCGTCGACCCCATGGTTGCGTTGAGATATGAATAATCCGTCGCACAACCTGAAGATTTCTCTCCTGCCTGCTTCTCCCGTATTCTGGCACTGAGGGCCATGTCAGGCCATAATGTCACCAGCCATTCCGCCCCCAAGGATCAAAAGCGATGCTTCATGCATGGCACGACGTTTCTCCCGGCGACGGCCTCCCGCGGGATTTTCAAGCGGTGATTGAGATTCCCCTGGGCTCCAACGTGAAGTATGAATTGGACAAGCCTAGTGGACTATTGAAAGTGGACCGCATCATCCATTCGGCGGTGTTCTATCCGGCAAATTATGGGTTCATCCCGCAGACGTATGCCGACGACAACGATCCCCTCGATGTCCTCGTTTTGTGCCAGGAGCCGGTGCAGCCGCTGGCGCTGATCAAAGCGCGGGCCATTGGATTGATGACCATGATCGATTCGGGGGCCAGCGACGACAAAGTCATCGCCGTGGCGACAAACGATCCGGAATTCAACAGCTACGTCGAGGCCAACGAACTGCCGCCGCACCGCTTGCTCGTTCTGAAGCGTTTTTTCCAGGACTACAAGCAACTGGAAGGCAAGCAGGTCCAGGTGGAAGATATTCGGCCCGCCAACGCTGCGATGAAGGTTATAGAGGATTCATTAGCACGCTACAAGCAGGAGCGCGACAGGCTGCGCGCGAAGGACGGCCGCTAATACAAATGCACTATTTTTCCCGCCTGCACTCAATGCTAACTTGGACCGGCGGTAGCGGTCCGGTATGGACGCTCCGGCGGCTCAGCGTGGGCTTGTCTTTTTCGTGTCTGTCCAAATTTGCGGGCTGGAGCAAAATGGCATGAATCGTTTCTGCAAATGGACAGCCGGAATTTTTAGCGCGCTCCTCGTCGCTGCTTTTGCCGCGCTGTCCTACATGGCGGGAAGCCCGAAGGACGCTTACGGAATGGTGCGTTACGCCCTGCCGCACATGCATCGTGGCACGCTCAAAGTGGGCAGCGATGCGCCGGACGCGCGGATTGTCGCACTGGATGGCGTTAGCCGTTTTCATATCCGCGAACGAACCCATGAACGGCCGCTCGTGCTGGTGTTTGGGAGTTTTACTTGACCGCCGTTTCGCCGCCAGGTAGGCGACATCGTTCAGATTTATGAGGACTACAAAGAGCGCGCGGATTTTCTGACCGTTTACGTTCGCGAGGCGCATCCTACCGACGAATGGCAGATGAAATCGAACGTGAAGGATGACGTTTGCTACGCGCAGCCGAAAACGCTGGTGCAGCGCGTGGCGATCGCGAATGATTTCACCAAGAGATTCAATTTTCCCCTGCCCTTCGGAATCGACGATATGAGCAACGCTGCGAATGATGCGTATGCCGCGTGGCCGGAGCGGATTTACATCATTGATGAGAGCGGCCGCATTGCCTATCGCGGCGGGATGGGACCGTTCAATTACAAGCCTGAAGAAGCCCGGGAATGGCTGGCCGCGCGGTATGGGGCAGTGAAGCACGAAGCGCAGAAATCGGCGTCAGATGCGGCACCAACGTCAACGACAGGTCCGGCGACGCCGGCAAAATGATGCGGGCTGTGAAACGGAGAACCGGCAAGAACAAACGGGAAGCCAGCCCGTCGAAAAAAGTAGGGCTGGCCCGCGCGCTCTCGAAACTCGGCTATTGCTCGCGATCCCGCGCGGCAGAACTGATTGTTGCGCGGCGTGTGAAACTCAACGGAACGCTGCGCTATGATCCGGAAACGCCGGTGCACTTGGGAAAGGATCGCATCGAAATCGACGGCCAGCCTCTGGCAAACGGGTCGAAGATGTATCTCGCGTTGAATAAACCTCGCGGTGTTGTAACGACTGCAGCAGACGAAAAAAACCGGGAGACTGTGTACGCGTATTTGCGCGAGGGCTTGCCGTGGATTGCGCCGGTCGGGCGACTCGACAAAGCGAGCGAAGGTTTGCTGCTCCTGACGAATGATTCGGAATGGGCTGCGCGCATTACGGCGCCGGAGACGCATCTCGACAAGACGTATCACGTGCAAATCAGCGCCATCGCCGATGAAAAGTTGTTGCAGGCATTGCGAAATGGAATCCGCGCCAGCGATGGCGAATTCCTGCGCGTAAAAAATGTGCGCTTGCTTCGGCAAGGCGAGCGCCATTCGTGGCTCGAAATTGTGCTGGACGAAGGCAAGAATCGACACATCCGGCGGATGCTCGAAGACTTGAAAATTGAAGTGCTGCGGCTCGTGCGTGTTGCCATCGGACCGCTAGCCCTGGGCGCTCTACCAAAGGGTGTAACTCGTCCGCTCGATCAGGAAGAAAAGCAATCGTTGGATCGCGCGATGCGTGCGCCAAACCGCGAACCTGCCTCTGCGGTTCGATGACAAAGACTATTTCGATTTGTAAGCGAATGTCACTTTGGTTTCTTCATCGAGGACCAAAGGCCTGACGAAGTGATACGAATTCCCTGCCCTCGGCACATCGACGCGAACCGGCAAGATGCCGGAAATGCGCTGCTGGAGATTCGTAACATTGACGGACGCTGCCATCTGCTGTCTCTCGGCATTTTTCTTCGCGTCGCGCTGGATGGCTTCGAACTTTACGATGTTTCGGCCAGCCTCGGCGGTCACTGTTATCGTTTCCGAGACCGAGCCAACGCTTAAAGCGGAATTGAAAGGCGCGGGCCTGCTGCCGTCGTAATCGATTTGACTGACAAGCTGCTTGAAACCGTTGGCGTTGGCGGCAATTGTGACTCGTCCGGAAGACAAATTGGAAACGATCCAGCGGCCAGAAGAATCGGTCACGACGTTTCGAACGGCCCCCGTATCGAGGTGGGTGACCGTGACTCGCGCGTTCGGGACGACTGCTCCCGCGGCGTCCACGATGGTGCCGCCCATTTGTCCGGGAAGCAGTGACACCATTTCTATGTTGCGGACAAAATATTGACCGGTCATTCCGGTGGCGTCTCCTTCTTCTCCGGAAACGTCCAGAGAACCAGCGGGAAGCAACTTGGCGGCGATAGCGTCACCGCCGAAGTCTTTCACCTTGTACTGCTCGGGGAGAAAGACCTCCCATTGCAAGAGATTGATTGGCACGTCCATTTTCGGAAGCGAAAGATCGGAGCCTCCCTTTTTGGCAAACGGCGCGCCCGAGTGCATGAAAACAAACGCGACAGTGTAGGAGTCCACTGGCCGGAAGCCAGCTCGCAGCAAGGGCACTCGGTTGCCGTCCGGTCCCTCGACGGGCTTCACTTTTTCTCCGGCAACTTCGGCGGATAGAATGCTCGCGCCTGGAGGTAACGCCACTTTCAAAAACGGCTGCGCCTGGTTTTTGATGGTGAGTTTAATTTCGGTTAGCGACCGGCCCTCGGTGGTCACGAGAGTGGTGACGACCGCGCGTTCGGCGACGGCGGCGAGCACGCTGCTATCCGGAAAGCGGGTCCATTCGAACGCGAGGGCGGGCTTTTCATTCGGCTGCTTGTGATAGCGAAACGCCGCTTGCATCGGAAAGCGTGCCAGCGAACGGAGGTACGGATTCGTTTCTTTGAAATCCATGCGCTTCAGGCCGCCAGATTCATTGGCCGTTAACTCAATTGTTCCGGCGCCCTCGACGAGAACCTCGCCGGTTTCCCGCTGAGCATTTCTGAAACTGAGAAAGGGCGCGTCGGCTTTCGTGGCGGTGATTGATCTTTCCATGGAGATCAGGAACTGGTGGATGCGCTGTGCGGGGCCGGTGACTTTCAGCGTCAAAACGCCGGAATCCACTTCGCTCAATTCCACCGATGCGCCGGTGGCACCAGTCAATTCGAATCCTGCGGGGACTTCCATTTCGAATTGAGAGGGTTCACCTTGCACGACCGTGATATCGGCGAGAGCTGCGATTCGAATGTCCGCTTCGCTGACAGAAACGAGTGTTTTGACGTCCGACAGAAAACGCACCTCTTTGGGTACGGCCGGAGCGGCGGTTTCCCTCGTCGTCCACCAGATGTTGGCGACTTGCCCTGGTGCGAGTGTCGCTTCGACGGCGGTTTGTCCATGCTCTGAGGACCTGGAGGTAATGATGCCGGGACTGATTCGAACATTGGTGTGATCGCCCGGGACTACAAGAGCGAGACGCGCGCTGCCTGCCGACGGTACGGGAAGATTGAAGGAAGCGCGTCCGGCTTCAATGCTGAGCGGAAGGCCGGCATCGAGTGTCACCGCGAAATCCGCGGGTCCCGTGAGAACGGCGGTGTGCGTTCCATTTTCCAATTCGAGAGGCAAGCCCTTCCCTTCCTGGCGGGCGTCGAGAATGGCCACGCCGGTTGTCAGTGGAATTTTGGTCGCGCCCTTATGAAGGATTTCTCCCTGAAGTTGCACCGTCCCCTGAACCGATTCGTTGGCGACGCGGAACTTCAGGTCCGCGCGCTTCATGGTGTACGGAACGGGCGGCGTGTCCAGTTTTCTGACGGGCTTGCTAGCGAGTTCGACGAGCCGGTTGTATTCGTCGAGCGGAAGCGTGACGTTACCCGAAGCCGGTACGGGAGGCAGTGCGACATCGTCTGCTGCTGCGACAAAACCAGGGAAGAGCAACATCCACGCCAACAATATCGATAAGATTTTTTTCATTTGCCACCTGCCTTTTTCTCGTGCTGATACGTTAGTCCCGCAGAAGGGGACTGATTTTCGCCGGTTAGTTCGGAGACCAGATAAAGAGAAGGGCCGAACGCGGGGAAAGAAACGCGGATGGGAAGAATCCCGGCGCGCTTCCCTGCCAACGAATCGGTCCTGAATTTATCGAGAAGTGCCTCAGTTGCCGCTTGAGAGCGCTTGGATTTTGTTTCGTCCTTGGCGTCCATATCTGATGACGGCGGCGCCGGAGCGGTTAAGAGCGCTGATACTGCCCCGCCTGCGCCTGGACCTACTCCTGCACCCGTTACGCTATATGTCACGGGAGGATTGAGCGCGGACGAGATCGGATTTTCATAGGGTTCCATTCGAAAGGCCCCTGGTTCGGGCGTTACCTTGAAAAGTGGCGGATGATACACAAGAAGCCCGGTGCGGGAGACAGGCAGGTCGAGTGCGGGCAAAGCCAGCTTGAACTGGCCTTTGTCATTCCATGCGGTGCCGCGGCTCAGGTAGACAACCTCAACCGCAAACTCCGGCGCTTCTTCACCGGCGCGCGCTTTGTCCAGCGGCAAAAGGAGACTGCCGTCCGGCGACTGCCCCGGGCGCACGGCTTTGCCCGCCAGGGATGCGCTCCAAAGCGTGGCGTTCGGCGGCAACGTAATCTTCAGGAAGTTGCGCTGGTTGTTTCGAACGGCGTAGCGCGCCTGGACGAGCGTTTTGCCCTCGTTGCTGATCAAAACCTGGTAGCGGGCCTCCGAGACGTTGGCCATCAGAACGGCTTGAGGTGTATATCGCGCCACGTTCAAGCTGAGCGACCGCGTTAATTTCGAATCGCCGGTGCGAAACCGAAACGCCGCGAGCGATGGCGATTGGCGATTCGAAACCATTTCGCCGAGGTCCGTCGCATCCGCGGTTTCGAGCCCTTCGAATTTAAGATCCTTGATCTCCCCGGCGCCGAGGACTTCGACTGCGACGCCGCCGGTTTCGCGCTCGACGTTGAAAAGACGAAGCATGGGAATATCAATTTCTCCTTCCCGCGGGCTGCGAGTCTCCCCAGTCACCACGAATCGCGCGGTTTGCTCAACGGGTTCCAGGAAGGTCACGGTGAGCTCGCTGGCCTTCACCTCCCAATCGGCTACCGTCGCGCCGAGAACCTGATTGATCGTGACCTTGTCGGGAATTTGCATTCTTGCGACGCGCGCTGCGCCCTGAGTAACCTCCAGATTCACTTCTGCGTTGATGGAAGTCGAGTCTTCGCCAAGCCCCAGGAGTTGCGTCAACGATCCGCGCATTCGCAAAGGCTGCGTGGCGCGGTGGTCTTCGGTCTTCCTGCGCCAAGCGAAGGTGAGGGGTTCGTTTCCGCGCCCGTAAGCGATCCACTTGCTTTCCGCCGCGGATTCGGGCTTCTCCGAGAGCAGGCCGCCCGTGAGCCGGACGTCCACGCCCTGGCGAGGAAGCTGCACGGATGCGCGGGTAACGCCGGAGGCGGTCGATGGCAGCGTGATGCTTTCTTCGCCCGTTGGGGATGTCACGGGAATGGCAATGTCGAGCAACAAGACCGCCCGGCCCGAATGGGAAAGAAGTGCGGAGAGTTGGCTTCCTGCTTTGCCGCTGGCGCCGGGCACAAGAGAAACAAGTTTGCCGTCCAACCTTGCTTCGCGAACCAGCAAACCCGCGGGAACCGGTACGCGCACCCAGCCGTCCTTCAGGACATCGACCGTCAATGTCGCGCGGCCGGCAGCGAGTTCCCCGTCGATGCGCAAGTCGTAGTCAACGCGGGTGAGCGTGGCTTCGACAGGGGGCGGCTCGGGATCGCGTTCGATGGGATAGGCCCTCGCGTGAAGGGTGCGGTATTCATCGACGGGCAGGACAACCCAGCCCGGCGAGTGAGCAGCCGTCTGTCCCATGGAGCTGGCCGCAGAAATGAATAGGAAAGCAAGCAGAAAAGCACAGAAAAGTGGCAAGCCAGGCCTGTCTTTCAGCGTGAAAACTGCGGCAATTCGTGCGGGCATACAAGTAGCCTCCTCATCTTCAAGACGGACGAGCGAATGAGCTCTTTGTGCGACCCGGGGACGGAGCGTGCTGTTGAATGGATAGGATGGCGTGTTGCGCGAAGATGGTTGTTCCATAAAATAATTCCTTCATAAGAGCGAACGGCTAAGGCATACGAGTGCCGCTACTCTGTCATTAGAACGACGAGCCGATTATTTCTTGCAGGACTTGCTAGCGAGGTGAGTTTGAATCCAACGGGCGAACTGCGAGCTTTTTGGATTGTCGAAGATGACCCGGAGCGGCGATGGGATTCGAACCCGAGTCCGAAGCCTGGCAGGTTCGCGTTCGATTGAAGCAAGATGCGCAACAACCCGTTTCCCTTTGGACTTTTCGACGCCGACCAGTTGGGATAAACACAGGCGAACGTCGAAAAATGGCAAATGAGGAGCAAGAGTTGGTGCTGACTCGCGTGTTCAACGCTCCGCGGGAACTCGTGTTCAAGGCGTGGGCGGATCCCAAGTGCGTGGCACAGTGGTGGCGTCCTCGCGGGTTTACAAACCCAGTCTGCGAGTTGGACGTGCGGCCCGGGGGCGCCATCCGCATCCACATGCGGGGCCCGGATGGCACCGTCTATCCTATGACGGGCGTATCAGGAGGTTGTCGAGCCCGAGCGGATCGTCTTCACCAGCGCCCCGCTGGATGCTGAAGGCAAGGCCCTGTTTGAGTTGCTGACCACGGTGACCTTCGCCGAGCAAGGCGGCAAGACGAAACAAGTTTTGCGGGCGCGCGTCATCAAGAGGACGGCTCAAGCCGCCCAGTATCTCAGGGGCATGGAGGCCGGGTGGACTCAGAGCCTGGAGCACCTTGCGGAATCCCTAGCAAAGATGTGACGGTCGAAGAAAGAAAAATGCCCGGCTGCTTGCATGAGGCAGGCTGTCCGAATCCGGACAAAGCGTCCCAGGATCGCGCAATGTGGGGGCCTGAGAAGGAAAGAGGCTTTGCGTAACAGATTCATGGGAAGGAACTTAGATTGATACGCAAGAGGGATTGTTACTTGCAATCCTCTCAACAACATGTTTTTCCTAGCACCGCGGGGTGCTGTGTGCAAGGCGCAGGAGTTCTTTCGACGTGTCCATTTCGCGGCGCTTTGTTCGTCGTATAGTAGGCGAGAGTTCACGTGGCTTCATCGAATGGCCGACAGCGAATTTGTACCGCCGGTCGGTCATAACTGCCTGGAAGAAGGAGCAAGAGCATGTCATTCCTTCACGATCTGAGAGTGGCACTTCGTTCGCTCGCGCGAACCAAAGGGCTTGCGATTACCGTGGTGCTCACGTTGGCGCTAGGCATCGGCGCCAATGCCGCCATCTTCAGCCTGGTTCGCGGCGTGCTGCTTCGGCCGCTCGTCAACAGCGACGAGGAGCGCCTCATTTACATCCAACAGAGCGCGCCTGGTATCAGCCCCGGGGGCGTGCCATTCTCAGTGCCGGAAATTCAGGACCTGCGCGCAACCGTCAAAACCCTCACCTCCTTCGGCGAGTTCTCCACCGTTGGTTTCACAATGATCGGCCTCGGCGAGCCGCGGGAAGTTCGTGCGGGCGTCGTTGACGGCTCCTATTTTGACGTGGTGGGCCTGCATCCCGTACTCGGCCGTCTCATCGGTCCGCAGGACGACGGTCCTAAAGCCGCGGGCGCAGTCGTCCTGACCTATCGATTCTGGTCGGGCACTCTCAAGAGCGATTCTTCCGTGATCGGTAGAGTCCTTCGCCTCGGCAGCGGCTTCGGCGACAGATCTGCCACTATCATCGGCGTCCTCGAACCCTCTATCCAATATCCCACGGACACTGAAATCATTGCCAACATTGTCACTAGCCCCCATCATCTTTCCGCGACCATGCAGAATGGGCGCGTTCATCGAATGACGGAACTTTTCGGCCGGCTCGCGCCTGGCATGGATCTAGAGCAAGTACGCGCTGAGCTCCGCGCCGTGCATGGAGCGATGGTCAAGGCGCATCCCGCCGAGTATCCGGAGCAAGCGAAATTTCGGATCGAGGCGAAACTATTGCGCGACCAGATCACTTCGCGCGCAAGGACCGTCCTGTTGGTGCTGCTGGCGGCTTCGGCGCTCGTCTTCGTCATCGCATGTTCGAACGTCGCCAACCTGATTCTCTCGCGGACGGTTCGGCGGGAAGGTGAGTTGTCAATCCGCGCGGCGCTGGGCGCAACCACGGGCGCGCTTCGGCGAGTCTTGCTGGCTGAAAGCCTCCTGCTCTGCGTAGCCGGCGCGACGCTCGGCGTGCTAAGCGCCCGGCCCATGGTGGACATCCTGGCGAGGTACGCCTCGCGCTTTTCGGTCCGCGCGCTCGACCTGACGGTGGACTCGAGTATGCTCTGGGTCGGGGCGGTACTGGCGGTTGTCGCAGCGGTGCTATTGGCGTTTGTCCCGCGTCTGCCGTCGGCTGACT
>DATNLB010000674.1:0-3583 GCA_035603095.1 Candidatus Acidiferrales bacterium | reverse complement strand
CGCGCGGGCGTCGGCAAACGGATAGATGTGCGCGTTGGCAACGCACATGATTTGTTGCGGAAAACGTCAGGCAAGTTCGACCTGATCTTCAACGACGTGGACAAGCAACAATATCCTGAGTCGCTGCGCGTGGCGCTGCCCAAGCTGCGCCGCGGCGGCTTGTTCGTTACCGACAATACGCTGTGGTCGGGAAAGGCGGCGCGGCTGGCGGCGCCGGATGACCTCCAAACGCGTGGCATACAGGAATTCAACCAGCTCGTCTACGCTTCGAAAGAGCTCTACCCAGTTTTGATCCCGCTGCGCGACGGCGTCACCGTCTGCCGGAAGAACTGAAACGCAACTTATGGCCACCACAACCGCCACTACCGCGCCGAAAGTTCTCCCGGGCCGCCCTCCGGGGCCAAAAGGGCGATTCCTACTGGGCAGCCTGGTCGAGGTGTCACGCGACTGGCTGGGATTTTACAAGCGCTGTGCCGAGGAATACGGCGACGTCGTTTGCATCCATCTCGCCCATGTTCCTGTATATCTGGTGGTGCATCCCCGCGACATAGAAACCGTGTTGGTTACAAACTCGGGAAATTTCACGAAGTCCGCAGATTATCGGGCGCTGGCGCGCGTCCTCGGCCAAGGCTTGTTGACCAGCGAGGGAGAATTCTGGAAGCGCCAGCGCAGCCTCATCCAGCCCGCCTTTCACCGCCAAAGCATCCTGGCTTACGCGGCGGTGATGACCCGCGCCGCCGGCCGCATGCTGGAATCGTGGAAGGAAAAGGGCGAGCGGAATATTCATGAGGACTTGATGCGCGTGACGCTGGAAATCGTCGCGCAGTGTCTGTATGGCGCGGAGGTCACCGATGCCGCTGAGCGGGTTGGCAAGGCCATGGAAGTGGTGATGGGAAGATTTATTGTCAACGCAAGTCTGGCCATGCTGTTTCGCTTCGATATCCCTGTTCTTTTCGCGCGCCGGGAGTGGCGGGCCATCCGCGAATTGAACGAGATCATCGGCAGCATCATCCAAGAACGGCGTTCTTCCAATCAACCGCGCGAAGATCTTCTGGACATGCTGCTTCGGGCGCGCGATGCGGATGGTAACCCCATGAGCGACGCGCAATTGCGCGATGAAGTGATGACCCTTTTTCTCGCCGGCCACGAGACCACGGCCATTGCGCTCTCCTGGGCCTGCTACCTGATCGCGCAAAACCCGGACATCGAGATGAAGCTCGCCGAAGAACTGCAAGTGGTCCTCGGCGATCGCGTGCCAACACCGGAAGACCTTCCCCGATTACGCTATACGGAGATGGTGCTCAAGGAAGCGATGCGTCTCTACCCCGCGGTGTGGGGCATCGGCCGGATAGCAATGAAGGAGTGCGAGCTTGGGGGATACCGGGTGCCGGCCGGCTCGAATATATTCATTCTGCAGTGGCGCACGCAACGCGATCCGCGATTTTTCTCCGAGCCGGAACGATTCGACCCTGAACGCTGGAGGGATGACCCGGTTCGCTCAGGAAAGATTCCGCGCTTCGCGTATTTCCCCTTTGGAGGCGGGCCACGGGTTTGTGTCGGCGCAGCCTTCGCGATGATGGAAGCAACGTTGCTGCTGGCCATGATTCAGCAGAAATATCATCTCGAAGTTGTCCCAGAACATCCCATCGAAATCTTCGCGTCGGTTACGCTGCGTCCCAAACATGGCATTCGGGTGATCCCGCAGCGCCGCACGGCAGCCACAAAGTAACCCTCCGCGTGTCTCTCCCAGATACTCCGCTCAAGCGAAATCGGACCGGAAGTGCGATGAAGGAGGATGGACGTTACTTGCGGAAGAAATTGCGGACGAGGAAGCCGATGTTGGCGGGACGCTCGGCGAGACGCCGCATGAAGTAAGGAAACCAGTCGCGGCCAAAGGGGATGTAGATGCGAACGCGATAGCCATCCTTTACGAGCCGGCGCTGCAGGTCGGTGCGCACTCCGTATAGCATCTGAAATTCAAAATCGTCCTTGGAAATCTGTTTCGCCGCGGCATGGCGAATGGTTGCCGCGATCATGCGCGGGTCGTGCGTGGCGATGCCATGATAGAAGCCGCTTGACAGCAGAAGCTGCATCAGCCGGACGAAATTGGCATCCACATCTGCTTTCTGCGGAAACGCAACTTCCTCTGATTCCTTGTACGCGCCCTTGCACAGACGGATGCGGCAACCATATGCCAACAGATCCGTGACGTCGGTTTCACTGCGGTAGAGATAGGACTGGATGACCGTGCCAACGGCAGGATTGCGTGCGCGAACGCGTTTGACGAGTTCGATGGTGCGCTGCGTGTGGAGAGACCCCTCCATGTCGATGCGCAGAAAATTATCGAAGCCCGCGGCGCGCTCCACGATGGAGCGAACCAGTCCTTCGCAAAATTCAACGTTGATGTCGAGGCCGAGTTGCGTGAGCTTGCCGGAAACGTTGGCGTGCAGCCCTTCCTGAGCGATGCGTTCAAAAACCTCGAGGTAGGCATCGCGGGAATGTTGTGCATCCGACGTGGTAGCAACATTTTCACCGAGGTAATCCAGGCTGACGAACATGCCAGCGTTGTTGCATTCACGAGCGGCCGCGACCGCTTCATCGAGAGTTTCGCCGGCGACGAACCGGCGCGCCATACGGCGGGTGGTGCCATTGGAAGTGACCCAATCAGCGAAGCTTTTACTTTCGGAAAGCTTGAGGAGCGTCGAGCGGAGCATGCGGAATTATTATGGCAGCGTAGGCAGGGCGAAACTAGCCTTTGTGCTCTTCCAGAAACTTTTCGGCGTCCAGGGCGGCCATGCAACCGGAGCCTGCCGCGGTGACGGCCTGGCGGTAGCGGTGGTCCTGCACGTCACCGGCAATGAAAACGCCAGGAATCGAGGTGAGGCTGCCGTGCTTGGCGAGCAGGTAGCCGTTGGAATCCATTTCGAGTTTTCCCTTGAAGACGATCGTGTTCGGATCGTGGCCGATGGCAACGAATACGCCATCGAGCGCAATCTCATGCGTTTCCTTGTTCTGTTGATTGCGCAGACTCACGCCCTCGACGTGGCCATTAGGTGCGAGAATCTCCTCCACGGCGAAAGGAGTGACGAATTCGACTTTCTCGTTGGCCCTGGCGCGGTCGATCATGATCTTGGAAGCGCGAAAGTCATTCCGGCGGTGAATCAGATGGACCTTGCTGGCGTAACGCGAAAGAAAGTTGGCCTCTTCCATGGCCGAATCACCGCCCCCGACTACGGCGATGGGCTTGCCGCGGAAAAAATAGCCGTCGCAAGTCGCGCAGGTGGAAACGCCGCGGCCGATCAGTTCCCTTTCACCCTTCAGGCCCAGCAGACGCGCTGAGGCGCCCGCGGCGACGATCAAAGATTGCGTTTCGTAAGTATCTTTTCCGGCGATGATTTTGAATGGGCGCTTGCTGACGTCCACTTCGCTTACCGCCCCGGCCTTGAACTCCGCCCCGAATTTCTGGGCCTGCTTGCGCATGTTCTCGATGAGCTCCGGCCCCATGATGCCGTCGGGGAACCCCGGATAATTCTCAACGTGGGTGGTGAGGGAAAGCTGTCCGCCAGGTTCGTGCCCGTCAAGA
>DATNLB010000652.1:0-6074 GCA_035603095.1 Candidatus Acidiferrales bacterium | reverse complement strand
ATACATCTGCCGGGACATAGCCCCGTTCCGCCCCCTCCAGGGCCGCAGCCAGATCTCGCTTCTTGCCGAGGGGCGTCAGGAGGTTGGGGAATTCCTCCAAGACTACATCGGGGGCAAGGAACTCTTTTAGCGCGGCTCCCGTTTCGCCCCTTTCGAGGGCCTGCAAGTCTCCGCGCAATCTCCGGATCACACGCCGCTTCGCCCATTTTCGCCTCCCGAACGGTGGTTCTCCGCCGCCTGTTGCGGTTCCTAGCACCGGCCTGTCATTTTCTAGTGTCCGGGCCGGCGCATTTGTTTCAATTTTTTTGGGGCTTGGAAGATTTTTGCCTGGCCGCTTTCCCCGATGAGTTTCCCAATAACGTTACGAGTTGCAGCGGGTTCACACGCGCTTTTTCCACGGTGAGTCCCCAGTGAAGGTGGGGCCCGGTGACGCGTCCCGTGGCTCCAACTTTTCCCAGCACGGCGCCTGCATCCAAAGCGTCCCCCACCTTTGCATCGATCTCCGAGAGGTGGCCATAAAGGGTGTAGATTCCCAGACCGTGATCCACTACGACGGTATTCCCGGCAAAGAACAACTCTTCTGCCAGCACCACCAGGCCACGTTGCGCGGCATGTACTAGGGTCCCGGTTGTGCCAGGTAAATCCACCCCGCTATGTGGTGACCCGGGATTCCCATTCAGAATCCGCCGTCTCCCAAAATTCGAACCCATTGTCACACCATCCAGCGGTGTTCGAAACTTCCCATCCCACAAGCGCTCCGGCGTCACGTGGTCAAAAATATCGCGCAACTTCTGCCGCTCTTCGTCCGCGCGCTTGATTTGTTCCGGGCTGGGCTCGACGAACTGTTTCCCTACCTGCAATTTCTCCGTCGCGAACCGGCCTTTCCTCACCGTCACTCTCGCCATGCAGCTAATTTTTCCGCCGCTGGCCGTTTGTCCCGTGACCTTCAACTCGTATTCCCCGGGTGCCTTTTCGAGGTCAATCCCCACCAGGCCTTTTCGCGGGGCTTCACTTGCCACGTCCCGCCAGAAGGGGACACTTCGCCCGCCCCACTCTCCTTGCACTTCCGCCAGTGGCTTCGCGCTTTTCACTTCTATCAGCAGCAGACTTCCCTGGCTGGATTCAGGTGCGCTCAGGAGCAATGTTGTGCCCGGAGTGCAAGCTCCCGTATCTTTCGCCATCGCTCCGGCGGGAAGCAGCACCGCAATCGCCACCAGACACACGAGGGCGAACCAAGTCCGCCGCGTTCGAGCTACGGTACCGTCTTGTGAGTTCATCGCTGCTGCCGCATCATCGCCACACGTGGTTCAACCTTTGCGAATTGCGCGCGCCCCAGCTTCGATCCCAGGATAGCCTTTTCCGACAATAGAAACAGATCCGGATTTTTTGCTTTTTCGCGTAGTTCTTTGAGAAAAGGCCGCACTTTCGCAAACATGAAGTACAGTTCACCGCAAAATGCCGGTTCAAAGAAGAGTTTTTCGCTCACAACGCCATTCAAAACAAAAGACGCTGCAATTCCCCAGTAGCTACCCGCTTGCCGCAGCCAGTTGTTTTCTTGCGAGCCAAAGTCCATCGCCACTTTCATGAATTCATCCGCATCCTTCGGCCAAAACGTCGTCAGCCACCATTGCCGCGCCTTGCGCAGTTCCGGCTCGCGCCTCAGGTCGTAGAGTTCGAGTATCAACCTCGCCTCATCGACAGTCGGTTTTTTCGCCATCGTCCCCTCCCAGGAATATCTGCTTTGTGATTCTACCCTACAAGGCAGCGGCCACTTATCCGTGCCATGCAAAGTGTCCGGCAACGCTACACTTTCATCCCGCCAGCGGACGCCGGCAAACCGGTCGAGGCTCTGACTTTTTCCAGAAGTCTTTTTGATTCTATGGCTTCTGCTCTTCCTGCCTACGGCATGAAGATTGCCCTGAATCCCTCCGGGAAATTTTGCCCTTCGCACCTGAAAAAGGACCCTCTAAGGAGGCTTCCGTGAAAAAAATCGATCGCATGCGAGAGAAAGTCAGCATCCTGCCGACTTCCGTTTACCTGTCGAAAATGCACGATGCGGGTTGGAGCCTGGTCGCCCTGGAATGGGAGCGCGAGGTGGAGTCTTCCGCCCAGCTTGAGGAGCGGGAAGCTCCCAGCGCCTCTGAAGAGATCCCCTTCGGCCTTCGCATTGCCTCCGACTGCCGTCATCTGGAAGACGATCCGCTGGAAATACAAACTCTCAAGTTTCTGGCCGAAATGATTGTTCAAGACCTCTCGTTCACCAGCATGGCGGATGCCCTGAATGTCCGCGAGTATCGCGCCCGTGACGGCCGGCCATGGACCGCCGCGGGGGTCTTCAAACTCACTCCTCGTCTGATCGATGTCGCCCCGCGTCTCCTCTCCGGCGCCGAATGGGAGTCCCGCAAGAAACAGTTGTCCCGCGTCACCTGGAACTCCTGAGGCACTCAAGAAGTCGGGCACTCATTCCGAGCTAGGCAAGGGCTGCGTCTTCTCCGGCGATCCTCACGGCCCATGTCGCCGAGGTTCTGGCTGCTGCAGGGAATTTACACTGACTGTCCAAAAGTGAACAGATTCGTGCGCAGCATGTTTTTACACTTTGACCGGGCTTAGCGGAACGGCTTTGTCAAAAGCAACCGCTGGCGTGGGCCGTCCTAAGATAGCGAAACCACAGGGCGAAAAGTCCGCTGTAATGGGGCCTCATGCAACAACAAACTTCCCATTCTAGAAGGTTCAGCTCTCGTGTCGCGACTCCGGGGGACGTCTATGTGTACTGGAGCTCTGTAGGGTATGACGATACTTCGCGAGTCCGGGATCTAGGCTCGGGCGGTCTGTTTGTCCAGACACGGAAGACAAGGTCGGTGGGCGCGAAGACCAATGTTCATTTTCTCGTCGAAGAAGGCCCGATCAGGGCCGAAGCTGTTGTCCGGCATGTTAAGCCCGGTCGTGGCTTAGGGCTGCAATTCACAGCCGTGTACGAGGAAGATCGCCCGCGCCTCGCGGGCTTGATGAAAAGGCTTCGCGCATTCGGCTAGATTTCGAAGTTTCGAAACGGCGAACTCCACCCGCAAGTTCCCTGCTCCGATGAAAAATGGGCTTGACCTTCTTCACCCCATTCGGCAAACTCACTCTTGCCTTCCTGATTTCCACGCCGGCTTGTCCCTCCCAGGTCCGAAGGAAGCAAAGACATGTCGGTATCCGAGCGTCGCATGGCGCGCCGCTTCATCCTCAATGTTCCATTGCAGCTTTTACCCATTAAGGGGCCTTCTCAGGCTGCCTGGGCGGTGGAGACCATGAACATCTCAACCCGCGGCGTTTACTTTACGACCGATCTTCCGCTCTCTCAGGGACAGCTCGTTCAAGTCCTTCTTCAAATGCCAAAAGAGATTACCGGAAACGTGGTCAACCCGCGGCGCTTCACCGGCCGGGTCGCCCACGTGGATCCGAATGGGTTTGCAAACGGGATTTCAGGAGTGGGCGTGCAATTCCTATATTACGGGGAGCTCGCCCTACAGCTCCACGAGCAGGAGCTGGAAAGTTCCGAGGCGCGTTCGATCCAGCAGGGATTACTCCCCAAAGAAATCCCGCAATTCCCCGGGTACGAGATCGCCACCGCATGGCAGTCCGCACGCGTTGTCGGTGGTGACTATTTCGATGTCCTTCCTTTTGACGCCGATTCCCTGGGACTTTGTATTGCCGACGTTGCGGGCAAAGGATTCTCCGCCGCGCTCCTGATGTCCAATCTTCAAGCCGCCGTGCGCGGATTAGCCGCGCCGTCTTTGCCTCCCAACGAGCTTTGCCTCCGCCTGAATTCCCTGCTGCAGCGCAATATGGAGGGGGATCGCTTCGTTACGTTTTTCTACGCCCAGTTAGACGGCCCCAGCGGCCGGTTAAGTTATGCGAATGCCGGCCACAGTCCGCCGATTGTCCTGCACCGCGATGGATCGCATCACCGCTTAAGGGAAGGTGGCGGTGTTCTGGGCCTCTTCAGCTATCAATCGTTTGCGTCAAGCGTCATTCACTTGCAGCCTGGAGATCGCCTTATTCTTTTCACCGACGGCGTAACGGAAGCAAGCGACACTGGCAAAGAAGAATTCGGCGAACAGCGCCTCCTCGAACTCTTGGAAGCCAATCGCAATTCAGCTCCCCACGAAATCAAGAATAAAATCCTCGAGGCTTTGGCGGATTTCAATCGCTCCAACTGGCACGATGACGTCACCCTGCTCATCCTCGCGGTTTCCTAAGAGTTCCCCGGGTGCGGTTTGCAGGGGGTGTTGCGTCTTGGACTACGCGGGTAGTGTGCTTTCGCGTGGCAACGGCGGGCTGAACTTCTCCTCCCAGCGAATTCGTCCCGTCATTTGCATCACCACAAACAGCGTGAGGATGGCTCCAATCGTCACCGCCAATCCTGTGAATCCTTCAAAGAAAAACGCGTACGAAAACAACACCAGGTAGATCAGTTGAGTCAGTCCCGCATCCACTACCGCGAAGCGCAAATCCACCACGAGTCGCAAATAACTTACGACCAGCGCAATCGAAATGACCGACGAAATCACGAACGCCAGATGAATCGAAATATGATCCGCGAGATACGCCAGCAGCAGGTGAAATGCAAAGAACGCGCATGCCAGGAAAAAATAGTTCATGGGGTGCAGATTGTTGCCGCGCAGCGCGGACAGAATGAATACCAGGAAGAAAAAGAAGAACAGCGACACGGGGCCGAAATAGCTGATGCGCCCCGCCAGCGGACCGGGTTGCAGTTTCTGCGGCATCTTCAAGGCGATGTCGAATCCGGATACCAGACTCTGATAATTCCACTCCAGCTCCCAGCCGTTTGCCGTCTGCCGTTTTTCGGTCGGCGAAAGCGAATTGTCCGGGAAATCGAAACCGGGAAAATCCGTTTTCACCAGCAGGTGGAAGTCGCGCGCCTGCGAGATTTCCTTGCCGTCCCCGTCCGCATTTCCGCGGCCAGTCGAACGCTCGGCGTTCGGGCGTGAAAATGTGTATCGCCAGTTGTCGAGCCCCTGCGAGCGATAGGCCGCGTGCAGCACGGACTTCGCACCGGCTGCTAGGCGTGTCCGCGCCACGGCCTGCGATCCGCTGAACGTCACAGGCAAAGGCTTGTCGTCCAAAAGCAGTTGTACGTTGTCGTACACCGCCTGTTGCGCGGGAAACGGCAGTTGAAACACGAAATCTTCTTCCCGCGAAGTGGGATTCTGAAACGTGTAAGCTCCGTCGAAATCCACCTTGTACGTGCTGAACCACAGCAGCCCTTTTTGCCGGTAATCGATGTGCAGTGTTGCCGCAACGCGGCTCGTATCAATTTTGACCGGCTCCGAGTGCGTCTGCTTCTCCGCGCGCGTGGTTTTCTTTCCCTGCTCTTCCACCTCGACGGTCTTTTCCTCTTGCCATTCGCGGGCGATCGCGGGCGGCGCCTGCGCTTGCGGCGCTCCCCACGTCGAAGCCACCCGCCCGGAAAGCCCGGACTCCGCGTTATACGTTCTGTAGAAAATGGTGGATCCCAGAATGGCCCACGCCACCGCCGTGCAAACGAAAATCGCAATGATCGCCGCAATCCGTTTCAACATGGTGATTTGTGCCTCGATTCTCTCCGGCACACCTCAACCTACTTCGTCTAGTTGGCATTGTCAAGTACTTTTCAATGTAAAGTACAAGCTTTGCGCGATTCTGCCTCGCTCCATGCCGGGACGCACTTCAGTCCGCCCTCCCTACTCCTTCCTCCCATCGCGCTACCCAGAGCCGTCATTCCGAGCGAAGAGAGGAATCTCTCTTCACTTCTTCTTGCCTTCCCTTCGACCTTCAACAGTGAACTGTCGACCCGCCGGATTGGAACTGCCGAGGGACACCGAGTTGTGCTAGATTGGCGGGCACCCGGTCTAGGCGCAGCGGCGCTGGGAACTGCCGCCTGTAGACTCTCCCTGAACGCTTCTCACATTGGTCCGCGGTAATCTGCAGGAGGCTCCGTGAAAATGTCGAGTTGGATGGGACTGCTGGCTTGCGAAACGTGGAAGAAGTCCGCGCCAGGGACGCGCACTTTCGCCCTACTATGCGGTGCG
>DATNLB010000479.1:0-3502 GCA_035603095.1 Candidatus Acidiferrales bacterium | reverse complement strand
GGAAAACTTGTCTGTCCCCAGCGAATCCTGCGAGCAAGCGGAAACAGCGCGCGTGAACACATCCGGCGCGCTCCACAAGCTGGCGCCGGGCAAGAAGCTGTGCTCCAGGCTGGTGCGCACCATCCGCTTGAGATCAGCGTAGTGAAGATCGTAAGTCTGGACGGCGCGGACGAATTTATGCGTCAGGTCAATGCGCGATACACCCTCATCGTCTGATGAAAGCGCCACGGGGACGCCGAACATCCGGTAAAGCAAAAAGGGATGATCCTTGCCGCTCACACCGAGGATCACGTCGTTGCTTGTCAGGTTGATTTCCACCATCACATGATTCGAGGCCATCTCTTTCAAAAGCGCGTGAGGATTATTTTCATAAATGATGTCCACGCCGTGACCGATGCGCTCCGCCTTACCTTCTTCAACGGCCAGCCGAATGTGGCAGCAAAGTCCCTCGTAAGGAACAAATCCCGGTGCAATCTCCCCCGCGTGCAAACTAATGTGGATTTTCGGATAAAGCGTGTGCAGGAACCCGACCATGCGCATGTGCAGCGCATAGTCGTTCATCGCCGTGTAGCCGTCCTCGGGCATGACCAGATTGACGCCCACGAATCGCGGATCGGCCGAGGCCGTCTCAAAGCACAGCAGCGTTTGCGCGAAGACCTGCTCCTTGGGAAACCCTCGCAAAACTTGGCAAAGATAGCGGACCTGGAGACGGCAAGCGGACGTCGCGTCCGGTTGTCCACAGTGTTCGCGCTTCAGTCGTAGCGCCTCGGCTTGGTCGAGGCTCGATTTAGCAGGGCCAACGTCGTCGCGCAATCCGTGCGCCAGCAATTCATCGCGTAATTGGTTGAAATCGTCGCGCCAGCCGATTTCTCCGGCGATTGCAGCGGTGTGGCTGAAGTCCGGCGTGTGCATCAGTTCGAGATACTGCTCATTCTGCGCGGCGGCGCGAGTCGCGACCTCATCGATCCACTCTCCAAGATGGCGGTGACCTGTACCGCCAAATTTTGAGAAGGCATCGAAGAAGTGATCGTGCCCGGTCACTCCCGGCGAGGGCACGAAACCGCGCATGGAGAACGCATCCACAAGCGCGTCAAAGAGATGCTGATCCTTGTAAGCAGTTGCCGCCGGGACTTTGCCCTCTCCGCACGCGGGTTGTTCCGCTCCGCTGCCTGAAGAGGGTTGCGGCTTCGAGAAAGAGAGTTTGGCCTGATCGACGCACAAATGATCCTCGGCTGCGGCGCGAATCCAGGATTCCGCGTAAACAGCCCCGCTCAGATGATTGTGCAGATCCCCGCCCTTCGGCATGCCGAGCAGGAAGTGACGAAGCTGGAGCGGATTCTGGCGCGCGGCTTGGAGGCCGAGCTCGGCGCGCTGTTCGGAACTTGTCTGCAAGGCCGCGGAATGCGGAGCTTTGGTTTGGGCCCAAGCAGGCGACGTGAGGAGTGACACGAAAACTAGAACTCGGGACGGCCTGGAGAAAGGGAGCCTTCGCGAAAGATTTATTTTCAAGTTTTTCATGCAGGTCTTCTCCAGAAAATCGCTGCAGGATCGGATTGGCTACGGAACAATCGGATTCTTGCGGCGGCCAGCTGTGATATAGAGTCTCATTCGCGCGCAGCACAGCATATCAGCCAGATCAAGCAGATCAAGAGGCCATGAGATTTATGAGCAGGCTCCATAAGCGGTTTGTTCTCGTCTTGATCGTACTCGGAATGTTTCCCGTTCTGCTTTGTGCCCAAGCAACAACTTCCGCCACGCCGATCCACATCAAGGTCGTGGTAGTCGCCATGTTCGAACGCGGTGAAGACACCGGCGACACGCCCGGGGAATACCAACTCTGGGTCGAGCGCGAGCACCTGGATCAAATCATTCCTCTCCCGGCCGGGTATCACCATGTGCGGCTGAACAAAGACGGAGTGCTGGGCATCTTGACTGGCGTGGGAACTGCCAAAGCAGCGGCATCAGTAATGGCCGTCGGTTTGGACCCGCGATTCGATCTCACGAAAGCGTACTGGATTGTCGCCGGAATTGGCGGAGGCGATCCCGCGGACGTATCGCTGGGCTCGGCGGTTTGGGCGGATCACGTTCTCGACGGCGATCTGGCGTACGAGGTCGACGCCCGCCAGATTCCGGAAAACTGGCCGACGGGCTACGTGCCGTTGCGCAAAGCGACCCCCTACGAAGAACCGGTGCGCAAGGAGCTTGAGGGCGAGGTCTACACGCTCAATCCCGAACTTGTCGGCTGGGCGTTTCGCCTGACGAAAGATGTGCCGCTTCCCGATTCCGATTCTCTGCGCGGATCCCGAGCGCGCTTCGCCGGATTTCCGAATGCGCTGAAGCCTCCGTTCGTCACGCGGGGCGACACGCTCTCTTCGAGCACCTTCTGGCACGGCTCAAGAATGAATGAGTGGGCCAACGCCTGGACGCGCTACTACACCGCCGGCAAAGGGAACTACATGATTTCGGCCATGGAAGACACCGGCACGATGCAGGCGCTCACGTTTTTGAATCAAGCCGGCCGCGTCGATCTCCAGCGCGTGCTTGTCCTTCGCACGGTTAGTAATTACGACCGCGAGCCACCGGGTATGAACGTTGCCGACAGCCTGAAGACCATGGTGTCCGGCAATTACTCTGCGTACTTTCCTGCTTTGGAGGCGGCGCAGGCCGTCGGCGATAAAGTGGTGAGGGATATTGTCGAACATTGGGCCGACCGCGAAGCCACACTTCCGCATTAGCTGGAGCCGTAGGCATCTGTTTTTTCTGCGAGCCGTGAACGCGAACCGTGCCTCCGCGTTTCTGCCGTTGACGGCGTGCCGCGTGCGGCCTATAGTGGCGCACCTTTTTATTTGAGGGGAACCGCTTGCTCGAGCGCGTATTTCATCTTCAAGAAAATAACACCACCGTGCGGCGCGAATTGCTCGCCGGCCTCACCACCTTCATGACCATGGCCTATGTCGTGGTGGTCAACCCGCGCATCCTCGCCGAAGGCGGCATGCCCGTCGATGGCGTTCTCTTCGCCACTTGCATCTCCGCCGCGATCGCCACGCTCATCATGGGACTGTGGGCCAACTACCCGATCGCCCTCGCCCCGGGCATGTCTCTCAACGCCTACTTCACCTACTCCATCGTCCTCGGCCGCGGCGTGCCTTGGCAGACCGCGCTCGGTGTCGTCTTTCTCTCCGGCTTGCTGTTTCTGATTCTCACGCTCACCAACGTGCGCGAACAAATCGTCAACGGCATTCCCAACTGCCTCAAATACGGTACCGCCGCCGGCATCGGCTTATTTATCGCGTTCATCGGACTGCGCAACGCCAATATCATCGTGGCCAACCCCGCCACCTTCGTCGGACTCGGCAAAATTTCCAACCCGCAAGTCCTTCTCGCCGCTGGCGGTCTCATTCTCATCGCCATCCTGATGGCCCGACGCATCAGCAGCGCCATTCTCCTGGGCATCGTTGTCATCACCCTTGCCGGAATTCCTCTAGGGCTCAGTCACTGGCCC
>DATNLB010000646.1:0-3233 GCA_035603095.1 Candidatus Acidiferrales bacterium | reverse complement strand
GCGAGGAGTTTGATGCACTCCGCGCCGTTCTGGGCTTCCCCAACGATGGTGATGTCTTCGTCGGCATCGAGAAGCTTCCTCAGGCCATCGCGAAAGATCGCGTGGTCATCGGCTAGTAGTACCCGTATCTGCTGTTTCGTTTTGGCCATGTCTTATATCAGGGTTTGTAAGTACAAACCCTGAAACCCGTCAACTCAACCCAGCGGAACTTCGATCGTTAGACGCGCTCCATGCCCCGGGTTCGACTCGACAGTCAAAACCCCGCCCATGGTACGCGCGCGCTCCTTAATGGAAATGGGACCCAACCGCAGACGATCCAGTTCATCGCCTGTGAATCTGCCGGCAAAGCTAAACCCCTCGCCATTATCATCCACTACGAGTACTAGACGGCTGTCATCCTGCGACAGTTTTACCACGACATGGGAAGCCTTGGCATGCTTTTTTATGTTGTTGAGTGCTTCCCGGTAAATCTGGAAGATCTCGCGGCAGACGCGGTCGGGAGCGCGCAGCTGTGCCGAATCGATCAGCAAATCAAGGGCGACGGTGCATTCGTTGCGGTAGCGCTCGGCGAACCCGCGCATTAGGTCGACCAGATCGGCGCTCTGTACGCGGAGCGGCCGGAGGTCCGTGACCGTCTGACGGAGCTCCGCACCCTCGTTCTTGACGGTCTGCTGGAGGCTAGCCAGGCCGCTGACGGCCTGGTCAGGGGCGGCAGGAAGCCGACGCCGCATGACATCCAACTGGATTTCTATGCTTAAGAGGGTCTGAAGAATCCCATCGTGGAGATCGCGCGCGATGCGGCTGCGCTCGGCCTCGATGGCGCGGGCTCGTAAGTGCCTCAAAAGAAAGATGTTCTCCAAAGCGGGAGAGATGTGCGCGGCGATGTGTTCGAACCATGCTAAATCCTGTTTTTGGAATGGCTTACGACCGTTGAGAAGGAAGATCCGGCCCGTTGCCTGGCCTCCTTGCTCGAAGGCTACGGTGGCAAATGAAGTGACTTTCAGCTCCTGCTGCGCGGGGCCGGGCAACCGGGGGAGGTTCTTGAGGGCCCGGCCGTCGCGCCGGTCCCAGCCAAACCCAGAGCCCGATCCAGCCAGCGAGTTCCAGCAGATGGTGGCGTCCATATCATCCAGGAGGAAGCCGTCGGTGCGAGAAAGGGGCATGCTCTCCGGAACCAGGCGCTCGCTTTCGCCCGCTTTTAAGCGCCAGAGAAAAATACGCTCGAGGTCCGTGTCGCGGTAAAGCAGCAGAGCCTCTTCGGCGCCAAAGCTGGTCGCCAGTTCTTCGAGCAACATGCGCAGCGATTCGGCCAGCCCCTGATCCACTTGTATCGTTGCGTTGAGGCGCGAGAAAAACTCAATCTGCGAGGCGAACCGGCGGTTGCGATCGCCCATAAATGCAAGGCCCGCACCACCCGCAAATGTGCCGACGGTAATGCCCAGCCAGGAGACGACGCGCATCCAATGGATGTCTCCTTTCACGGCGGTGAGCAATACCAGAATCAGGGAAAGCGCACCGGCGAGGGGCAGTGTCAATTCCAACCCCCAACGAATACCCGCGGCGTAACAAAGAAACATATACGGAAACCAAACCGGAACCGTGGAAGGACTGATGTACATGAAGAAGCCCAGAGCAAGAAGGTCGCAGACCAAAGGCAAGTGCCAGGAACGTTTGCGCAGGAGGCGTTCAATCTGCGTGATGAGGAGCGCGGAGGTCAGATAAGCAATTAGAAAAGAAGCGGAACGGTGTGCTTCGCGCGAGGGCGGCTGCTCAAGCACCGCGAGCAACGCCAGCAAAATAAAAATCGGGCGCGCATAGACGATCTGCCGCTCGAAATGGTGCCGGTCCGTTTGATGGGAGCTCATGCGCGGGGACGCGTGTCCTATGCTTTTAGTCTAACAAGCTGCGCGAAGTTCGTGGCGCCGCAGTTTCCAGGCTGCAACGGGCGCATCAGCGGACGGGAGCCTTTCCAAGGACTTTGCGAGGCCGCGCAACGACATTGATACTGGCGCCGTCAGGGATCAGCGCTTGGAGTTCGTCAACCTGGAGCAAGATTGTCTTCCCTGTGCTCGCGTCCTCCAGCGAATAGTCCGCATCTTGCAAGAGGGCAACTAGCGCGGCAAATCCGTGACTTTGTTCGTCCTGAACGTAAGGCGACATCTCCATGAGCAAAGTAGGCCGAAACCGGGCCAAAGTTTTCGCTCCTCCCTTCAGGACCGGATATTCATGGCCGTCGACGTCGATCTTAATAAGATCGAGGCGATCGATGCCTTCATGTTCGACGAACCCGTCCAGAGTGTCGACACGGGCGTTCGACGTGGTGCTGAGACGCCCGCGAAGTTTAGGGTGCACGGTTTCCTTTGCCAGGAGTGGCCAGCTTGCGTAGATCGTCGGCGGGAGCTGGGCCTCGATTTCTGCGGCCAGAAGAATCTGGTGAGCGTGAGTGCGCGATTCGAGTTCCGGGTTGAGGGCCAGGTTGCGTTTCAGTTTCGCGAACGCGAAGTCCGAGGGTTCGATCGCGAAGACGCGGCCTACAGGCCCGACACTTCGCGCAAGGCCAAGAGTGTGCGCGCCGATGTTGGCTCCGATATCAAAGACTACGCTGCCGGGAATGGCCAGCTTCTGGAGAGCGCGAACCGTGGAGCGCTCAAACGCGCCGAGCAGATAGATAGAGAAATCAATTCCTTCGCGCAGGTCCAGACACCACTTGAGGCCCCCGCGTTCCGCGCTGACGCAGTCGTCCCTGCCCAGAACCGCGCGCCCCATGGCGATGGCTCGGTAGGCCAGGCCAGCCATCGCGATTTTCGTCTTGGTCGTGAGAATCATATCCGAGCCCGTTGGCTCCGCCCCTTCTTAGAGAAGAGCAAGCGCGCAAAAAACTCGTCGTTGTAGATGCGCCGCAAAACGGGCTTTTGCTCCCATACGCGGCGATGCCTGAGGAGGTCTACCTGAGCTTCGGCGTCAGTGGTCACGATTTCTAACGTGTAGAACCAATTTCAGCGCTCGGCCGGAACTCATGGCAACCGAATATAGGAGGTTGGCCCTGTTTCCAAGGAGATTGCTCGGGAAAGCGCAGCATCTTCCACCCAGAGAGACAAGCCCATAGAAAGTACCAGCCATCCACCATCACTCGCATCTTCGATTTTCCTGCGCGCCGCTCGGTGTAATGGACCGGAATTTCCAGAATGCGCAACTTAAGGCGTGCCGCTCCAAAAAGCAGATCAAAATCGCCC
>DATNLB010000607.1:0-2135 GCA_035603095.1 Candidatus Acidiferrales bacterium | reverse complement strand
ACAATTACTTTTGGAGCGATGGCGTCGATTTGGCGCAAGAGAAATGGCGAGCAGGTGCTCACTTCATCTTCTTCCGGCTGGCGATTCTCCGGCGGCCGGCATTTCACCACGTTGCAGATGTACACGTCTTTTCGCTGCAATCCCATGGCTTCGATCATCTGCGTCAGCAGTTTTCCCGCGCGCCCCACGAAAGGCAATCCCTGCGCGTCTTCGTCGGCGCCCGGGCCTTCGCCGACAAAAACCAGCTCGGCCTTGGGATTTCCGTCGCCGAAAACAATTTTCCTCCGCGTGCGGTGGAGCTTGCAGCGCGTACATTCGCCAAGATCTTCGCGAATCTTGAGCAGCGTATCGTCTGCAATCTTGTGCACGGCTTCAAAAAGCGACGGTCCCGCAATCACAGGCAGGGATGCGATCTTGGGACTCACCGGTGCCACGACTGGCGCAATCTTTTGCAACGCGGGCTTTGCTGCAGGCTTCGGCAAGGTCTTTTCCTTTTGAAGGTCTTGAGTCGAGAAATATGCGGCCGCAGACGTTTCCAACCGGCGCTCGCCTTCCGGCGCAGCAACGGCTCCGCGGTCCCGATAGAACAAGCGGATTCCGAGGTCCTCGTAAAAACCCAGCCTGTCTGACAGTTTTTTTTGGAGAGTTTCGGAAATGCGCTCGGCCATGGCGGGATCAAACAGTGGAGCGCTTCAGTGCGGCCGTCCCGCGCAAAACGCTCCGCAGCCGCACAATTTCGTCCAAAACCCGCTGCGCCACTTCGCTCTTGCTCATTTTCGGAAGCGCGAGGTCGCGCCCATCGCGGGAAAGGAGCGTCACAATATTGGTATCGTGATCGAAACCCGCGCCTTCCGCGCTGACGTCGTTGGCAACAATCAAATCGGCGTTTTTCGCGGAGAGTTTCTTCCGCGCGTTCTCCGCGACGTGGTCCGTCTCCGCCGCAAAGCCCACCACGATTTTCTGGCCCTTGTTTCTCGCCACCTCCGCCAGAATGTCCGTGGTGGGCTCGAGAGAAATCGTCAGCGCCGCATCGCTCTTCTTGATCTTCTCCGCGTGCTGTTCCACCGGGCGGTAATCCGCCACTGCGGCCGCCAGAATGGCGATGGAACTATTGGCGATCCGCTCCACGACGGCCCGATGCATTTCTTTTGCCGTGCGCACGTCAATGCGTTCGACGCCGGCCGGCGCTTCGAGATTTACCGGCCCGCTTATAAGAATAACTTTCGCGCCGCGCAGAGCCGCTGCTTCTGCAACCGCATAACCCATCTTCCCGGACGAGCGGTTGGTGATATAACGAACCGGATCGAGGTCTTCGCAAGTCGGACCCGCGGTTATCAGCACCGTCTCTCCATCCAAATCCCGCTGCGTTTTCAGCGACTCGCGCACGGCGGCGACAATCGCTTCCTGTCCCGCCAGCCGTCCCGCGCCGATCATGCCGCACGCGAGGTAGCCTTCGCCGGGGTCCACGACTTTTACGCCGCGCACGCGCAGCATCTCGACATTTTCCTGCGTCGCCGCGTGGTTCCACATGTTCACGTTCATTGCCGGCGCCACCACTACCGGGGCCGTCGATGCCAGATACAGAGTCGTCAGAAAATCGTCGGCGATGCCGCGCGCAAATTTTGCAATGACATCCGCCGTGGCAGGCGCGACCACGAGCAAATCCGTCCGCTGGGCAACCGCGATGTGTTCGATGGCGCTTTCGAGGTTTGCTTCACCGCCCGCAGCATCGCCGAAGAGGTCGGTGATAACTCTCTGCCCGCTCAGCGCCGCGAACGTCAGCGGCGTGACGAACTCCCGCGCCGCGCGGGTCATCACTACCTGCACGGTGAAACCATCCTGCTGTAAGCGGCGAACAAGTTCCGCGGCTTTGTAAGCCGCCACTCCGCCGGTCACACCAAGCGTGATTCGCATTGCTGCCTTTTGCGGCCCGTTACTTTCGCCGCTTATTCCCTTCCTTATCCACGTCGATCGATGCCGGCTCCGTGAATTCATACTCGAGCAGGCTGTGCTCCAGCTCTTCGCACGCGATCCGCGTGGCCTTCAGTGTTCTCGGGTTCTCGATCAGCGATGGTGCACCGGCCATAATCTGCCGCGCCCGCCTCGCCGCCAGCACCACGTACGCAAACTGGCTC
>DATNLB010000538.1:0-8557 GCA_035603095.1 Candidatus Acidiferrales bacterium | reverse complement strand
GAATCCACAAGGAGAACCTACTCCCCACTCGTTTGGATTCGCATGGGACACTCGCCCCAGCCGTCCTAGTACGCCCTAAATGCTCAATTCGGCCTGACGGTCCATCTTCGTCAGGTGATACTGGAAAATCGTCTTCGAAACGTAGATGGCGGTAAAGACGTTAGCGATCAAACCAATCGTCAGGGTGATGGCAAAGCCGCGAATAGGGCCGGTTCCAAAGAGGAATAGGAAAAAGGCCGAAACGACGGTGGTCACGTGGGTGTCGATAATCGTCAGAAAGGCCTTGTCAAAACCGGCGTCCACGGCGGCCGCCGCAGATTTGCCGTTGCGCAGTTCCTCGCGGATGCGTTCGAAAACCAGGACGTTGGAGTCCACGCCCATGCCGATGGTCAGGATGACACCGGCGATGCCGGGCAGCGTCAGAACGGCACCGAAGAGGCCTAGAACCGCGAGAAGAATGACGAGGTTCAGGATCAAGGCCAGCACCGCATTGCCACCGGAGAGGCGGTAGTAGACGAGCATGAAAACCATCACGACGACCAGGCTGAGTACAGAAGCCTGCACGCCGTGGCGGATGGAGTCCGCGCCGAGCGACGGCCCGACGGTGCGCTCCTCAAGATATTTGATCGAGGCAGGAAGGGCGCCGGCGCGAAGGACAAGTGCGAGATCATGGGCACTTTCCTGGCTGAAGTTTCCTTCAATCAAACCGGAATCATCAATGCGGCCATTGATCACCGGGGCGGAATAGACGCGGTGCTCCAGTACAATGGCCATCTGGCGGCCCTTGTTTTGCTCGGTGAAGGGGCCGAAGCGACGGGCAGCTTCCGGTGACAGTGTGAAGTTCACCTGCCACATGCCAGGATTCGAACTATTGCGAGTTTCGACGGCGCTGCGCAAGTCGCGGCCGGTAACGACAGGGGCGCGGCTCAAGACGTACCAGCTCTCGGCGGTGTCGAATCCACCTGAAGCGTTACGCGTTTCCGAGCGGCCGGGGACGAGTTCCGTGCCCGGAGGCAGAACGCCTCCATGGCGGCTGAGAGCCTCGGCCTGCGAAGCGTAGGGAACCGGATCTTCAACCAGTCTTAATTCCAATTGACCACCGGCCTGAATGACGGACTTGGCGCGAGTGGGATCGCCTTCGCCGGGAAGCTGCACGAGGATCTCGTTGGCATTGCGGCCGCCGCGGGGTTGAATGGTCGGCTCGGTCAAGCCAAGCGCGTTGATGCGGCGCTCGATGGTCTCAAGCGATTGGGTCATGGTCGATTCTTGATTGCGGGCGACGGCGCTCGGACGAAGCGTCCAGGTATACCCGTTGAGATCGCCAGCGGCCGCCGACATGTCCCAGTCTGTGCCAAATTGAGCGCTGTAAATGTCGCGGAATTGCGAGAGCTGGGCGGGATCGACGTTACGAACAAGGATGTGCGTATCGTCGACACGGCGCACTTCATCGTAATGAATATTCTTTGAGCGCAGCAGCGTGGTCAAGCGGTCCACGGTCGTGTCCGTCTCCTGCGCGATGGCTTCCTGGACCTGAACCTGGAGGATGAGGTGTGTGCCGCCCTGGAGGTCGAGGCCGAGCTTGATCTGTTTGGAGAAATTGTCCTTCATCTGCGCGACCGAGGTGGGGAACACCGGGTAGCCGAAAAGGAAATAGATACAGAACAGAATGACGGCGAGGATAAACAGCGCTTTCCACTTCAGATTGGGGTTCATGGTCAGAAAGTAAGACGTGTAGTCCGGCGAAGGGTGGGCTTATTTTGCATCTTCCGATGCCTCCACCTGAGCAATCGCCGCACGCGCGATGCGAATTTTAACCTGCGGTTCGGCGGAGATTTTCAGAATGACCGAATCGCCATCGATACCGTTGACGGTGCCATAGATGCCGCCGTTGGTGATCACTTTGTCGCCGGATTTGAGCTCCGCGAGCATGGCCTGCACTTTCTTACGCTGGCGCTGCTGCGGCATGATCACCATGAAATACATGATGGCAAACATGAGGCCGAGCGGGATCAGAAAGCCGCCGAAACCCCCGCCGCCAGTTGCTTGCAATAGAATTGCTGCCATCATTTCCTTTTGGTCTAGTCCTCGTTCGTTCGATCTGCGTTTTCAGCCGTCAGCTCTCAGTAATCGATCCTGGAGCCGAGCCCTTGTGTCTCCGCCCCGTTCCGGTTTATCTGTCCTCTACTCTCAAGTCGTTCCGCGAACCGGCTGAGTTCTGCCCGGCGCATGGGCCTTCTTCCGAAAGAAGAAGGACAGAAACACCCCGCCGCGGCACAACACCCGCACTTCTACGTCGCGGACATCGCTTCGATTCGATTCGTTTTTGGCGCCCCGCGGACGGCCCGCGCACTCCTCAGAATCCCGCCTTCAGGCTGGACCCACAGCGTAGCGCGCGTGCATGTCAGATGAGAAATTCGCTAGGTTCCCAAACTCGATAGCCTCGCGGATTTGACGCATTATGTCAAGGTAAAAGTGGACGTTGTGGTGAGTGGCGAGAATCGCCGCGGTGAGTTCTCCCGCGGCGAAGAGATGACGAAGATAGGCGCGGGAGTAGCGGCGGCATACGGAGCAAGTGCACTTGGGATCAATGGGCCGCTGATCCTGGGCGTAGCGCGCGTTCTTGATGAGCACTCGGCCTTCGCTGGTATACAGGCAGGCATGACGCGCGGCGCGCGTCGGTAGCACGCAATCCATCATGTCAATGCCGAGCCCGACGTAATCCGCGAGCTGTTCCGGGCGGCCGACGCCCATCAGGTAGCGCGGGCGGTCCTTGGGGAGCAGCGCTGTCACTTCCGCGGTCATTTCGCAGGTCATTGCATGCGGTTCGCCGACAGCGAGGCCGCCGACCGCGTATCCAGGAAAATCGAGATCGAGAAGTTGCCGCGCACTTTCGCGACGCAAGTCCGCAAACGTCGCGCCCTGCGCAATACCGAATTGCCATTGGCTGAGATTTCCGTTGCGTCGCGCACATTCCTGAAAATAGATGCGCGCGCGCCTCGCCCACTCCGTCGTGCGCTTGAGCGCTGCTTCTGCTTTGTCACGGGGCGCGGGTGTTTCGATGCACTCATCGAGGGCCATGGCGATGTCCGATCCCAGCGCGAGCTGAATCTCCGCGGCCTTTTCCGGCGTGAGGAGATGCTCCGAGCCGTCAAGATGGGAGCGAAAGCGCACACCCTCGTCGGTCATTTTTCGCAATTCGGAAAGACTGAAGACTTGATAGCCGCCGGAATCGGTAAGGATAGCGCGCGGCCAGGACATGAATTGATGAAGCCCGCCGAGTTTGCGCACCAGTTCGTGCCCGGGACGAAGATAGAGATGATAAGTATTGGCGAGGATGATTTCTGCGCCGAGTTCTTCGAGTGCCTCCTGCGTCAGGGCTTTGACGGAAGCCTGCGTGCCCACGGGCATGAAGAACGGTGTCTCGACAGTGCCGTGGGGCGTGGTCAGGCGTCCGCGGCGCGCACCCGACGGATCGGTCTTCGCAACTTCAAACGAAAAATTCATCTTCGACTAAACACCGGAAAGCAGGAGAGGCAAGAATGCCTGTCCCACCTCAGTGTATCAGGAGAAGATGAAGGCCCAGCCCACGCGGCAAACCACATAGACAGCCCAAACGCTGAAGGCAATGGTGAAAGACTTGGCGCCCTTCAGTTTTCTCGGGTTCACAGCCGCGAAACCAATGGCGATGAGAATCAGAGTCCAAAACGTGAAAAAATCGAACGACTTGCAAAGCGCCACCAGCCACTTCGCAGATTCCTCAGGAAGCAAAGCGCCCAGATTGGTGGCCATGGGATTCTCGGGGTCGATCGTTCCAGGCGGCTTCAGGAACAGAACCAGCAAGAAGAGCGGAGTACTGACAATCCCCACTAAACTTGCGTGCGCAACTATGGAAAACGCAGTGGAAAATGTTGAGCCGGCACCCGCCAGAAGATTGTAGGCACCCATCATAACGAGACCGACGAGCAGCGCGAAGCAAACTGGCACTAAGAGACCCGAGGCATAAACGATCGCTACGGTGATCTTGGCGCCCGTCTCAGCTTGCTGCTGCTTTTGATCAGCCGAAAGCTGCGCCCCACGGGGGCTTTTTTCGATTTGTTGGACGATGTAGTCGCGCCAATTCATCCTCTGGTTCAGCGCGACGACGGCGATGATGCTCAACAGCGTGGAAACGAGAACAGGCGTTATCCAACTGGGCTTTCGAACGATGTCTTCAAAAGTTTTTCCCGGCGAGAAAAGAACGCCAAGAACCCGGCCGAACGGACTGATTGAAGCCTGCACTTCTGACGCAGGAATAGGGGCTGTAGCCATCGAGGACTCCTCCACCACAAAGTTGCGTAGGTCTGCTTTCTGAGAGGGACTACGCACGAGCACCGGGAAACATTTCAATGGGGGGATTCTAGCGCGGAGGAAAAGAAGTTACTAGCGGTTAGAGAGAGGAATGACAAATTTCAGAGCCGTGTGCGTGGAGGAAAAACCGACCACTTTCACATCCTTCAAGCCAGTCTTGCGGCCGGCGGCGAGAACATCGTTTTCGGTGATGCGTTTTTGGCCCTTGGGATAGACGATCCAGAGGGCGGCCGCGCCTTTCATTGATTTCGAGATTTTGGACAAGGCGCCGAGGTCTTCCTGCGAATCAGCGCTGAAAAAGATCCATTCCGAATCGGGTGCAACTTTGCCCTCGCTCACGGATTTGGTGAGCTTGCCTATTTCCGTGAGAAATCCGGCATCGAAGCCGCCGAGCAAGGAAACTCTTGCTGCGGGCTTAACGCCGAGCTTTTCGACGCGCGGCTTGGGATGAAGAATTTTCCCGCACCACTTTTTAGCGGCCGCACCGAGATGGAAGACCGCGAGCCCTTCCGCAGTCTGCAAGCGGAGTTCGCCATCCACGGCTTTCGCCGATTTGATCGTGGAAAAAGGAATTTTCAGCCGGAAATCACCGCGGAAAAGAATCTCGCTCGTTTCGAGCAATGCCCTTCCTTCTGACTTCTGTTCGCCGGACGAGACCGTGCATTTCACTTCGTTTCCCACGGTGGCTCACCTCTCTTAATGCCAATTTGTTCAGGAAGCGTAACTCTTCGACGGTGCGTGTCGTCCGTCGATGGCGCCCACGATAGTAAACTATTACGTTGCATGGCAACCGCAACGACAAATCCGGTGGACTGGAAGCTAATCTGGGCGCAGCGCGGCTTCCGCTATTTCTTTCTCGCCATGTTCGTGTCGCTCTTCGGCAGCGGGATGAACTTCGCGGGCGTTAGCTGGTACATCCTGGCTGCGACGCACTCGACGGTGAAAGTCAGCCTGCAGGTCATCGTCGTTACCCTGCCGGGACTGTTCGTGCCGTTCCTTGGCGGCGTGTTGATCGACCGCTTGGATCGCCGTTACCTGGGTGTCTTGCTCGACATCGTGCGAGGCTTCTTCGTCCTCGCTACGGCCTACATCGCGTGGCGCGGCCATTTGCAGCTCTGGCATCTCTACGCCATGACGCTGATTACCGGCGTCGGCTCCGCCATGTATTGGGCCACCGTGAACGCGCTGGTGCAGGAAGTGATTCCGCCCAGCCAATTCACCGGCGCGAATGCCGCGGTGCTCGTGGGAGTGCAAAGCGGCATGCTCATTGCGGGAGCCTTTGTCGGGTTCCTTTACAACACCGCTGGAATCGAGGGAATTCTAGCCATCGACGGCGTAACTTATTTCGTGTCGGCCTACTGCCTTTATCAAGTGCGCCGCGGATACGTCTCGCCTCGGGAGAGCCAGAAATATCCGCGGGAATATAGCGAAGCGACCGAAGCGACTGCCCAGGCTCTGGAAACGGGAGAAAATCCGGAAGTCGCGGAAGCGGGCCTCTCCCTCGCCGTTTATGCTGACATGAAGGAGGGGTTCGCTTACCTGAAGCAGCAGCCACTGGTGCTTGCGCTGGGCATCACGCATGCCATCATGATGGCGGGAGTGGTAAGCGCGAACGTCGTCCTCGTTGCGCTGGCAAACGACATTCTTCGGGCGGGGCCGCAAGGGCTGGGCTTTTTGGAAGCAGGCTGGGCGACCGGCGCGATCGTCGGAGGACTCATCGCCAGCCAGCTTCCGCAGGCGCTGCGCATGCCCCTGTATGTTGCGGCATGCGCCGGGCTCGCGGCGGGCCACATGGCGACTCCGTTCGTGGCGTTTCTTGTTGGCGCCGTGATGATGCAAATTCTGTTTGGATTCTGCCGCGCGCTGGGTGGGGTTGTGGCGCAGTCTTCCTTAATGACCATCGTGCCAAGACATTTCATGGGGCGAACGCAATCCGCGATGGCGATTCTCACGACGGTGGTGCAGCTTTTCATGAGTTTTGCGCTGGGATGGGTGGCGCAGGGAGCCGGCCTGGTCGTCGCGTACGCGCTGCTGGCCGTGCTCTACACCGGAGCCACCGTCTCTGCCATACGCGCCCGGCAGCTCTTGCAATAAGCTTTGGTGACGGATTCTCGCGCGAAGTGGTGCAGCGTGACGGCCCGTCGACTGCGGGTTTGATCTAGCTGGAGGGGGGCGTGGATGCAGGGGCCGCTGGCGGAGGAACAGCCTTCGCACCGAGAAGATCCACGGCCGCTTGATTGAGCTTGGCGCGCAACTGGTAGCGCTCGTTGGCGCAGGTGATGTAGCGAACGGCGATCTCGACGCCGCCTATGACCGGTTTCACGTTGATGGCAGGCGCAGCAGAGAGAGCGCTCATCTGCCGCGAACGCGCCACGTGTTGCCACTCCTGCTCCGCCTGTTTTGCGGTTTCGGATGTCGCTTCGGCGACCTTTTTCTGAATCGCATCGATGACGGGATACGGGTCTTGCCCCGTGGGAAGCACCACCTGCAATTCGTCCCACATCCATTGCCCGGAGGTCGAGAAATTGAAGTAGTGGCCTTCGATCGCATAGCTGTTTGTGAACGTCACGCGCCGTCCCGTTGGGTGGCCCGAATCGGTCCAGTTGCCGGTCTCCAGCAAAACGGTGTGGAACATCCCGAGCTCGACCACTTCGCCGGTCACACCGTTGATCTCCACCCAATCGCCGAGGCGGATTCCGTTCTTTCCCATGAGCACGAACCAACCGAGGAAACCCACGATGAAATCTTTCAGTGCCACCGTCAGGCCCGCGCCTGCGAGGCCCAGAATCGTTCCCAGCTGGCTCGGGGGTCCGAAAATCACCAGCAGAATAAAGAGCACCGCGGCCACTTGCACGGCCACGCGTGTCACCGTGCGGAGCGTTTCCACCTGCCTGCGGTCCAGCGACAACTTTCCGAGTAAACGTTCTAGCCAGCTATCGAAAAAGATCCCGACGAGCAAGATTCCCAAAATAATGACCAGTCCCGTCAACATTCGGTGTGCGACCGACCGCTGCTTGGCCGCAACGACATCCGCCCATTTGGCATACACCTCGGCCAGCTGTTTTTGGTCGTCGATCCGCTTGCCGAATCCTGCCAAAGTTTTTTGCTCTGAAGCGCGGAGCTTCGTGGCCTTCACCAGGGCCGTCGACTCTTCACGGTTCAGATTTGAATGTTTCCGCGAACCGCCAGCGTCCGCACTCGATGCCGCTTGTTCGTTCGTCTGTAGTGTGCGGGTCTTTTCAGTGCCGATCTGCGCTTCGACCGCATCGTGCTGGGCGGTCAGCGAATTCGCCATGGACTCCGCGTCCTGCCTGGCGTGCCAGAGGAGTTGCAGCTTCTCCTGAAGCGCCGACCATCGCTGCACGCGGTGGATCAATCCCCATGCTTCGACATCATTGCTGACCGCCACGTGCATGGTATCGGCTACATGCGAAGCGGCTTCGTGTTCCTCAACCATCGTTTGAATTCGACCCTTCGGATCTCCGCCCGAACGGATCAGGTCCTGCTTGGCGTCATCGGCTTCGTCCTGGTCCAACTCCAGCTGAGCTTTTGCAACATCAAGCTGGTCGTCCAAGGCATCCTTCTTGTCCGCGCCAGCCTTTTCGAAAGCTGTCGTGAGCCGCGCGACCTCTGCCTTGTCCGCTTCGACGGCTTTCTCCGCCTGCTGCAGCCGCGCTTGTATCTCCTTGGCCTCGGCGCTCAATACCGGTGGATGCTCCTCGGCGTCGCGCACCGCTGCGGCAAAGGCAAGGTCCATCTCATGGTCCCCAAGGCGTAGGGCTTCTTCCGCGAATGGCTGCTCCTCCGCGCTGGTCGGCATCTGCGCCAGCCGCTGCGCAGTCAAGAGCGGGGATTGATCCACGATGGGTGCCTGCGCTGCCCCTCCATACCCTGCCTTGGTATTCATCGCGGGCGCACTTGCCGGCTGTCCCGTGCGGAACAATCCATACGCAACGGCGCCCAACAGCAAGAGCAGCACAATCGCGGCAATTTTTCGCTTCGTCTTCAAGGTTCGCTGTGACCCGCGCTCTATTCTATTACGCAGGGAGACAATCCGGGCGCGGTCAGTTTAATCATTTTCGCAATCTGCACGATGTGGTTCCCTGGCGAGTCGGCGAAAGCTGTGACTACCGGAGCACTCGCGCGCGCAGAAACCTTGTGCAGTTCTCCCCGCTGGCTTAAGCTCCCGTAAAGAACAACTATGCGAGAT
>DATNLB010000627.1:0-2798 GCA_035603095.1 Candidatus Acidiferrales bacterium | reverse complement strand
CCGGTATACACAAGACTTAAGCGGTGCTCGATGCCGGGGCCGCCGTTGGGAATTTTGGTGAAGTCGTCCTTGCCGAGTTCTTTTTGTTCCTTGAAACAGAAAGGGCAGTGATCGGTGGAGACGACTTGCAGAGTGTCTTTGGCAAGGCCCTGCCAGAGTTTTTCCTGGTGCCACTTTTCGCGGAGCGGCGGAGTGAAAACGTACTTCGCGCCTTCAAATCCGGGAGCGTCCATGTTTTCCAGAGAAAGATACAAATATTGCGGGCAAGTCTCGGCGTAGGCGGGGAGGCCACGGTCGCGCGCTTCGCGGACTTTTTCGAGCGCTTCGTTGCAGGAGAGGTGAACGATGTAGACGGGGGCGCCGGCCATTTCGGCTAGGGCGATGGCGCGGGAAGTGGCTTCCGCCTCGGCGGTGGTGGGGCGCGTGAGCGCGTGATACTTGGGGGCGCGTTTCCCTTCGGCGAGGGCCTGCTGGACAATCATGTCGATGGCGCCGCCGTTTTCCGCGTGCATGCAGATGAGGCCGTTGTGCTTCGCGGCCTGGCGCATGGCCTTGAAGATCGTCGCGTCATCGAGCATGAAAACGCCGGGATAAGCCATAAACAGCTTGAAGCTAGTGACGCCTTCGCGGATGAGCTGGCCCATCTCCTCGAGTTGCGCGGAGCCGAGATCGGTGATGATGCAGTGGAAGGCGTAGTCGGTGACGGCTTTGTCGTGCGCTTTTTTCATCCAGGTGTCGAAGGCCTGGCGGAGCGATTGGCCTTTGTACTGGATGGCGAAGTCGATGAGCGTGGTGGTGCCGCCGAAAGCGGCGGCGATGGTGCCGGTCTGGAAATCGTCGGCGCTGGTCGTGCCGCCAAAGGGCATGTCGAGATGGGTGTGGACGTCTATGCCGCCGGGGATCACTAGGCAGCCGGTGGCGTCGATAACGCGCGTGGCATTGTCCGTGGGAAGCTGGGCGGCGATGGCGGTGACTTTGTCGCCGTTGATGCCGACGTCGGCGAGGCAGGTGTCGGTTGCGGTTACGACGGTGCCGTTGCGGATTACGGTGTCAAAGCGCATTCTTACTCCTCAGGAGCCGATTTTCGGTGACGCGCAAGCACATGCAAGGAGCCAAACGGGGTGCCCCCACCCCCTATGTTTTTTGTAAGTGTTGCATCTAAAGAACTTAGCCACGCCGTAAGTCTTTTGTTTGCAACACTTGCGAAGAGATCCATGAGTGTTGCATCTAAAGGACTTACATTGCACAAAAATCGAGCAATTTCGCGCGATTTTTTCGGTGCGGGATAAGGGCGGAGGAGGGGTGGGGAAGGCGCCCGGAGATGTACCTGAAGGATAGTGTACCACAGAGGCATAGGATTGGCAAGAGGAATTTGCGCGAGGATCGCCAAGGATACGCCTCATGCCGACGGCGCCTGGGTTGACTGGGCGGTTGGAGGGAGAGTTTTTTGGCAGATGCATGGGCTGCTGGGCTCCAGAAAAGCCTCACCCCTGAAGGGGTGAGCTACAGCTATTTTGCATGGTGCGGCAGGATTTTGTGCTCGTAGACATCGAGCGTTTTCTCTTCGTCTCCGGACATCAGATAGATGTTGAATTGGGTGACCCCGACCTTGCGCAAGCGGTCGAGCTTCTTGCGATGCTCGTCGATGGGGCCGAGGATGCAGAAGCGGTCGACGACTTCGTCGCTAACGAATTGGGCGTTGTCACTGCCGACTTCGCAGTGATGGAGATAATCGTACTTGCCGCGGTCCTTTACAAAGGAAGTCAGCGCGGGTGGCAGTTCTTCCGGCTTGTATTTGGAGATGAGGTCCATCACGTGATTGGAAACGAGGGCGGGAAACCAGCGGACGTGCTCGCGCGCGGTTTTCAGGTCGTCGGAGGCCCAGACGGGCGCGGCAGCCATCACTTCGATCTTGCTGAAGTCGCGGCCGGCTTCTTTTGCGCCTTCGCGCACGAAGCCGAGGCACCAGGCGATCAAGTCCGGGTCCGCAAACTGGAGAATCACGCCATCGCCGATGCGTCCCGCGGTGCGCAGGGCCTTGGGGCCGTAGCCGGCGACCCAGACGCGGGGAACTTCGCCATTGGTCCAGGGAAACTTTGTGGGGACGCCATCGAGGTCGACCGTTTTGCCGGCGTTCAAGTTGCGGAAGATGCGGACGAACTCCTCGAGGTTTTCGAGCGTGGTGGGTTTTTTCCCCAGCACGCGGCGGGAGCTGTCGCCGCGCCCGATGCCCAGTTCCATGCGCCCCTGCGAGGCCAGATTGAGGGTGGCGAAGAGGCTGGCCGAAACGGTGACATCGCGCACCGCAGGATTTGTGACGCAGGTACCTAGCCGCATTTTTTTGGTGTTGGCAGCCATGAGCGTCAGGAGCGGAAACGGCTCCTTCCAGATGACGTGGGAATCGAAGATCCAGCCGTAGGAGAATCCGGAGATTTCGGCCTGGCGGGTAAGATTCAGAATCCGGCCGATGGCGATGTCCGGTTTGATGGTGATGCCGAAGTCCATGGAAAATGATCCTCCTCAGTCCGCCGGCTGGGCGACAACCGCAACGCGATTCATCAAGAAGAAATATGCGAGAAAGCTGACTAGAAAGCCCACGAACCACGCGTAGTCGTACAGCACGCGGAGCGGCGGAACCACCAGGCCAACGAAAGCGACACCGGCACCGGCCGCCAGCGCCCCTATGGCCATCCAATGGAAACCGCGCGAGTATTCGTATTGGCCCTGGCGCTGATAAAGATCTTCAACGAGGAGGAGTTTCTTGCGCACGACGAAATAATCGCAGATGAGGACGCCGG
>DATNLB010000612.1:0-3478 GCA_035603095.1 Candidatus Acidiferrales bacterium | reverse complement strand
GAATTCATCGACCTTACCATTGTTTTCGGCTATGAATCCCCAGTGAATGGGGCTGGATCGGGCTTCCCTTGCTTGATCCAGAAGAACGCCCTCTTGCCATCGCCAAATCCCCACAGATCAGGATGATCGCCTTCGCCCTTGTAGGGTAGGAAGAACTTGATATTAAGAGGCTTCAAGGCCGCCGCCTCATAGAACGCCAACGAACGTTCGACATTGCTGACAGTCAGAATCATGTGGTCGAGCATTGTTCTCCTTCAAATCACAAGGGCTTCGACGGCCTGTTCACTATTGGAGGCCGCCTATGCGTCGGCCTCTCGAACTGGCGTCGGCCCGTTGTTCAAAGCCTTCCCTGCCTAATCAGGCGCGTCTGGATCGCCGAGATCCGCGCCTCGGCTTCACCCAGCGCCTCGGCACTTGTGTGCACGGAGTGGGAGCCCAGGACAAGGTCGTAATCATGCGGGATAGCCGAGCCAAGTACGAACTCTGCATCGGATTGCGCCTCGAATTCGATCGCTGCATTCGAAGGCCTGAAGGCCACCAGTTCGCCCTGCTGCAGCTCGTCCGGGACTAGAACGGAGCCCCTTCCGACGGCGATCCAGAGCACAGTGTGCTCAGCGGGCGGCTGGTAGGTCCAGCGCTCTCCGGCTTTCAAACGTACCGCAAGGTAATTCATCGGTGAAGGAGTTTTGATCGCACTCGTCGCGGTTCCGTAGCTACCGAGGAGGACACGCGCTGGCCCGTCTTGGGGAATGACCTCTGGTGCCAGGTAGACGCTCTCGGATGGCCCCAGCTCAAGCTCGGGCGGCAAGGCGATCCAAAGCTGGAAGCCACGCGTCCGTCCCGGTTCGCCGGCACCGCCGCCGTGCCAGACTCCGCCGCCGGCGCGCATCCATTCGATACCGCCGGCGCGCAACAATCCCGTCGCTCCGTTCGTGTCTTCATAGCGGACGCTGCCCTCGGCAACGTAGGTCAGGGTTGCGATGCCGGAATGTGGATGGAGCCCGAAACCAGAGAACGGTTTTCCCTGATTGTCGATCAGGTCGAGAAATACGAAGGGTTTCAAAAGACGCCCAAAGTCGGACGGCGACATGAGGCGTGTGATGGGCCCGTGACTCTGGCCGCGGGTCCGTCTAGCGATTCGAATAACGGTTCTGTCTTGGGATTTTACATCAAGCATGGGTTTGGCCTTTCTAAATTCGGTTGTCAGGGTTTGCGGGCCGCCTTAAGTGCGGCCGTCCACCACAGCAGGTCATCAATCATCGTCTGGGCTTGTTTCTCAAGCTCGGCGAGTCCTTTGTCCACGTCACCGCCCTGGAAATGCGCCCAAAGGGTCGCGACAGGTATGTGGACGGACGAGCGCACCGGGGCGATCTGAACCTCGATCATGGTTTCCCGGAGCTGCTGGATGCCGCGCGCGCCCATGGCGCTGCCGTAGCTTACGAAAGCAGCCGCCTTGCGGTTCCACTCCGGATAGACCCAGTCGATCGCATTTTTGAGCACTGCTGAGGTGCCGTAGTTGTATTCCGGGGTGACGAAAACAAAACTGTCCGATGCGGCTATTGCAGCGGTCCAGCGTTTCACAACCTCGTGCTCGTAAGGCGCACGGCCAGGCATGGCAGGCGGCATGGGCTGGTCAAAGAAGGGCATCGGAAAGTCGCGCAGGTCGAGCAGCCGTGCTTCGATTCCGTCGCGCTCTTGGAGGTGTTGAAGAATCCAGTGCGCGGGCTTTTCAGAAAACCGGCCGTGGCGCGTGCTGCCTACGATTACAGAGATAGTCGTCATATCTTCTTCCTTGCTGCTTAATGAGGGATCGAAGCCTACTCACCTGTGGAAGTGATCTCGTGGCGTGCGAGTTCACGTTCGGCTTGGAGCCAATCCTCCAGGTCACGGCCGGGTTCTTCACCGCGCTCGAGATAAATCTCGTATGCGCGACGCTTGATTTCCTGCTCGCGTGCCGAGTTGACCACTGAACGTTCTTCTTCCCCGACTGCTGTGGAAGGTTGCTTGGCTTCTGTACTGCCACTTGCCTTTGGCTTCGATGACATCTTCGTCTCCTTATAAATGATTTCTACTGCCATGCCAGCGCGCTTCAGCTATCATCACGACCGGCGTGGCATCGCTTCACTTCTGCGAGCTTGTATCACTTGAATCCTCTTTCGGTTGGCTTGTTTCCGGACCACCTCCGGCCGCAAATAGTCCCAACTTTTTCAGAAGAACGTGGAGCTGACGCTTTTCGCTCGCGTTCAAAACAGCCATCGCGGATTCAAGTTCTGCGGCGTGCCGGCTGAAGGCCTTCTCCACGGTCCTCTTTCCTTCCGGAGTCAACTTCAACACCTTGACGCGCCTGTCACCCGACGCCGGAGTGCGCATGATGAGGCCCTTTTTCTCCAATCGATCGACGGCAGCGGTCATCGAGCCGAGGGCGAGTGGCACCTTGCTCTGGATTTGAGTGATAGTGAGCGGACCTTTATGCAAAAGCGCTTCAAGCGCGGCAAAATCCGTGAGGCACAATCCTGCTTCCTCGATGCTCCGTTCCGCAATTTGGTTGAGCGCGCGATGGCACCTCGAAAGAACCAGCCACAGGCGAGGCGCTTCAACCTGAACCTTGCTGCTCATGAGCGAACCAGCTCTGGTTGCCGCGCGGGCGAAGCCGTCACGATTGTGCGATCAACGGAAAACGCACCCGCCCCGCGGATCATAAGGAACGCAGTGATTGCCAGCGCAAGCAGGTGATACTCAAAGCCTTCACCCTTCTGCGTGCCGGTCCAATTCATGAAGAACCCGAACGTGCTATGCACCATGGCAATGGCGACTATCATATTCATTGCGATTCCGAACGCGGCGATTCGGGTGAGGAACCCCAGAATCAATCCCAGACCGCCAAAAAACTCAGCGGCGATCGCGAGGAAGGCTAACGGGGCGGGAATATGCAAGTACCCGGTAAAGAGGCTCATGGATCCGGAGAAGCCGGGACCTCCATACCATCCCAACAGCTTCTGTGCACCATGCGCGAAAAAGACAATTCCCAGTACCAGCCTTAAAATGGCCGTCGCCTTACTGTCGTCCGTGACTAGTAATCTGCCAAGCATCTTCGATCTCCTTTCTTTGGTCGAAACCCGGACGGATCGGGAGGTCGTCGCCCCCGACGCGTTCTGCCAATTGGATGCACTATCCTTACCTAAGGATTCTTTATTTAAGGTATTTGTGACGTGGCCAAGCCAAAGTGAAGGGATCTAAACCCGTATGAACTGGCGCTGTCCTACATGAGGGATTGACAAAACGAGTTGACAGATATATTCTAAAGTTAGTTAACTGACTAAGAACCAATGCCAAGGACGAAAACGGACAAACGATCGCGGCTGATTCAGACCGCCGTGAAATTGGCGTACCGGCATGGCTTCAGGACGACGAGTCTCGCCGATATCGCGGAAGCAGCCAAGGTCCCGGTGGGGAACGTTTACTACTACTTCAAGACGAA
>DATNLB010000581.1:0-3935 GCA_035603095.1 Candidatus Acidiferrales bacterium | reverse complement strand
GTTCGAAGTGGTATGGAAAGATTGATCTCGCTGGTAGCGCAGCAAATTACCGGCGTCTCCGGTCGGCAGGCGAAAGCCAGAGCGCACGGAATGGTCGCGGCCATGGTGGGCGGAATCGTTCTCTCGCGATTAGCGCATGATAGACACTTGGCCGACAGCATATTGGACGACACTCGTAAATTCATTCTTCGAGGGCCGCGCGGTCTTTGGTAACCGCTTCCGACTCAGCTGTTTTGTACGAACACCACGAGCCATACACTGGGGCGATCATTCGTAACGTAGCGCAACGAGGGGATCGATGCTGGCGGCGCGGCAAGCCGGAAGCAGAGACGCGATCAAGCCAACCGCGAGAAAAAGGGCCACAACGGCAAAGAACGTCAACGGATCCGTGGCGGAAACGCCCTGGATTTGGCCTGCCAGGAAACGCGTGAGGCCGAGGCTGGTTAACACTCCGATGAGCATACCTACAGAAATCAGCCGCAGGCCCTTCCAAAGCACCATTGTGAGAACGTTGCTGTGCTGAGCCCCAAGTGCCATGCGAACTCCGATCTCATGCGTTTGCAACGCGACGGTGTAAGCCATCACGCTGAATATGCCGATAAGCACAAGCACGAGGCCGAGTCCGGCAAATATGCCAATAGTGATCAGACCAAACTGCGGGCGCGTGTAGACTTCCTCGGCTAAAAGGCTCTGGATTGATCCGTTGCTAGTGATGGCTGCGTTCGGATCCACCGCCCAGATCTCGCGCTGAACGCTCGGCAGCAACGATTTCGGGGCCACGGAGGTTCTTGCGACGATAAAGCGCTCGCCTATGCCCGTGATAGAGTAAGGGAGAAACGCCTCAGGCGTTGGAGATTCTTGCGGGCCGCGGTTCTTAAAGTCCGCAACCATACCAATTACCTCGAAATAAGTGTTGTGCGGGGCGCCGGACACTTGATCAAAGGCGTCAAATCTAATTTTTTGCCCGAGAGGATTATCGTTTCCAAAATAAGCGCGAGCAAAAACCTGGTTAACGACAGCGACGCGCCGCTGTGAACCAATATCCGTTTCGGAAATCAATCTGCCGTGCAACAGCCGAATGCCGAGCGTCTGAAAATAGGATTCGCCGCACAGTTCGACCATGGAGTCCGCGTGCTGGGGCAGCGATTTTCCAAATACGGTTATGTAGCTACCTGCTCCACCTAGCGGAGGGAGACCCAGGGATTCCGTGACGGTGACCACGCCGGGCAATGCTTTCACTCGCTGGAGAACCTGTTCGAAAAAGAGCTGGTTCTGCGCAGCCATTTCGAAATGGTCGGGCCCGGCCGGAATCACTCGCGCGTACAGCATGTGCTGCGGGTCGAAACCCAAATCAACATGAGTAAGCGCAATAAAACTGCGCATCATCAGACCGGCGCCCGTCAAGAGCACGATCGAGAGCGCAACTTCCGCGATCACCAGGCCGGCACGAAGTTTCCCGTGGCAGAAGCTACCGCCCGCGCCTTTGCCGCTGCCAGCTATGCGCACTTGAAGGTTGCCGCGGACGGCATGGAGGGCGGGCGTAAGACCGCAGATCAGGGTCGTAAGGACAGCAATCGCCAGCGCGAAAAGCAAGACGGCAGGATTCAGACCAATCACGGTTTCCTCTGGAACAGGACCTCGCGGAATGATCGCGACCAGCCCTTTTAGGCCAAAATAGGCAAAGAAACAACCTGCAAGACAGGCCGCAACGGCGAGCACGAAACTCTCCACCAGAAGCTGGCGAATCAATCGGGTACGGCCGGCTCCCAGGGATGCTCGCACTGCAATCTCACGCTCGCGAACGGTGGCTCTGGCGAGCAGCAGGTTCCCCACGTTGATGCAGGCGATCAACAAGAGCATGGAAACAGCGGCAAGCAAGGCGTAGAGGGTTTTCTTGAAATCGCCAACCACGAAATCCAGCAGCGTGCGCGTACGAATCTTAAACTGCGCGGGATAAAGATCGCCGGGATTTGCTTGTGCGAGGCGGTGCAAAATCGCATCGAGATCAGCGGCGGCCGCTTGCAGGCTGACACCCTTTTTAAGACGCGCCATCGCCCAGATCACATCGGGGTCCTTGACCGGAAAGACGGTGCCATCGGCGCCGGGAGTCAATCCCAGGGGGAGCCATACGCCCGCATTGTATCCGTTGAAGCGTTGCGGCATGATGCCGACCAGCGTGCGCGGCTTTCCGTTCAGAAAGAACGTAGTGCCGACAAGCTTCGGATCGCCATGGAACTCGGTTTGCCACAGCCGGTAGTTCATCATGAACACGAACGGCGCTTCCGGCTTGACGTCATCTTCTCTGAAAATGCGTCCAAGGAAGGGTGGAACGCCGAGAAAGTCAAAACCATTGGGGGTAACGTACCCGCCACGGAAAAGGCGCCCGCCCTTTCCATCCGAGTAAAGGACATCCAGTGTGTAGTTTCCGATCATGTCTTCGAAAACGTGATTCTGCTCGCGGATCGCTAGAAATTCAGGGATCGTGTAATGAAAACGAGCTTCCGTCTCGCGGGGGCCTGTCAAATCCCACATCTCCAAAATCACAGCGTGCTGGAAGTCGCGGTAGGGAAACGGATCGACGACCACATTATAAAGAACGCTGAACATCACGGTGGTCGCGCCGATACCAAGAGCGAGCGCGAAAACGGCGATTAGCGCGAAGCGGCGGTCCTTCGCTAGGCTGCGAAAGGCGTAATGAAAATCGCGAAGAAAATCCTGAATGTGATTCTCAATGCGAGCGTCGCGGCAATCTTGCTTGACCTGTTCCAGTCCGCCGAAGGCAAGATGCGCGCGCCGCCGCGCCTCTTCCCGGGTCATGCCGGAAGCCACGAAGTCGCGGACCCGCTGCTCCACATGAAAACGCAACTCCGCGTCCAGCCGCTTTTCCGCCAGCCGTTTGCGAAATAAACGACCGAGCCAACCGTTCACGGGAGACTCCTACTCAGCCGCTCTGAGGATAAGCGCGACCGCTTCCGACAGGCGCTCCCAATTGCCCATCTCCGCGCCAAGCTGCTTTCGCCCCGCGCGTGTGAGCGCATAGAACTTTGCGTCTCGCCCCGAGTCGGTTTCTTCCCACTTGGCTTGCAGCCATCCGCGGTCTTCCAGCCGGTGCAACGCGGGGTACAACGAACCTTCCGGCACCTGGAAGAAATCCCTGGATATCTGCTGGATTCTCTGAGAAATGGCGTACCCATGGATGGGGCCGAAGGCCACGACCTTCAGGATCAGCATGTCCAGCGTGCCTTTGAGAAGTTCGGCTTTTTCTTGTCCCATAGAATCCCTAGATATTCTATGCTTATATCCCTAGAACCTCTACGTGTCAAGCGAAAAAACAATTTTTGCGATGAAACGCAGCCGGTCTTGAAACTTTCGTGGCGTTCGAACGTCTCTCTAGGGAAATCGACGTCCGAGACGAAGGAGAAGCAGAAAAATTCGGGAACAGGCGCACGCGGCGAACAAAACCGGGCCGCGACGCGTTTCAGGTTTGGAGTACGTGGAATCGGGAGGGGTTAAACGGATCGCCTCGCTTCTGGTTTGGCCGCCGGAGCGATGCGATCCCCAGGAGAAGCGATACCCTCGCGGGCCGGCACTTTTCATTTAACCCCCTCTCATCTTAGTTGGCTCCGATTTTCAAATGCAACCGCGAACGCACTTGGCCCCTGCGCCACGGCCGGAGGATCCCATGAGAACAACCGTGTGGCCTTTGCTGTTAGTGCTGACTCCGACTCTTTGCGCGCAGACCGAACCGCCGCCTCGTCCTTTGGTTCCGATGGTTGCCGTTGACCCATCTCGCCTTCCGAAACCAGGAGAGACGGTCTCGACGCGCGCATTGCTCATTCCGCCCAAAGCGATGAAGGAACTTCAGCGCTCGCAAAGCGCATTCCTGTCCGGTGACATCCACTCTTCCACCCGGCACCTCGAAAGAGCTCTTCAGA
>DATNLB010000232.1:0-12189 GCA_035603095.1 Candidatus Acidiferrales bacterium | reverse complement strand
CAGCAGGAGCCGGACTGGTCCAAGGTTCAAATCAAAACGACCAAGGTCTCCGGCAACATCTACATGCTGGAAGGCCAGGGGGGAAACATTGCCGCCTCGGTGGGCGAAGACGGCATCGTCATTGTGGACGACCAGTTCGCTCCGCTGGCGGAAAAAATCCAGGCCGCACTGAAGGAACTGAAAATTACCGACAAGCCCGTGCGCTTCGTCATCAACACCCACTATCACGGAGACCACACTGGCGGAAACGTACCGTTCAACAACGCCGGCTCAACGCTCATCGCACAGGATAATGTCCGCAAGCGCCTCGAATCCGGCGGCACCGCCGGCAATGGCGGCTCAGTCAAAATGGAAGTGAAGCCTGCGGTCAAGGCCGCGCTTCCCATCATCACCTTTGAGCACGACGTGACCGTGCACTTGAACGGCGAGGACATTCGCGCGCTGCACTTTCCCTCCGGCCACACGGACGGCGACTCCATCATTTTCTTCCCGAAAAATAATGTCGTGCACATGGGCGACGACTTCGTGCGCTACGGCTTCCCGTTCATTGACGTGGCCAGCGGCGGCAGCGTGCAAGGCATGATTAACGCGATGGAAAAAGCTACCGCGCAGCTCCCGGCGGACGTGAAAGTCATCCCCGGCCACGGCGCTCTGTCCAACCTCGACGATGTGCGTGCGTTCACCAAAATGCTCAAGGAAACTTCCGCCGTCGTGCAGAAAGCCCTCGACGATCACAAAACACTGGACCAAATGAAGCAGGAAAAAATTCTCGCGCCCTGGGCGAAATGGAAAGGCGATTTCGTCAACGAAGATGCGTTTATTGAGACGCTCTACAATTCGCTCACCGGCCACAAAGGAGAATTTGTAAAACACAACTAGGCGGAACCGTGGAGGCGCCTTTACGGCCGCGCGTTAGGCGAGAAGAACCCGATGGGCAAATCGCGAGCCGTCCGCAAGCCGGCCGGCGCATCAAGAATCACGGGGATCGAATTCACGACCACCGAAGCCGTCGCAATGTCGCCATGCGAGCCGCCCGGAATCACCAGGCTGATGTTCGGATGGCCGGTGAGCGAAATCGTATCCGCGGGATCTTTTGCGCCGACGTACATCTGCAGCTCGAGGTACACGAGTTCTTTGCCGTCTTTCGAGAGGCCGCGCGCGATCTGGTGCACGCCCGCCGCCTGCCCCGCTTCGACGGTGAGAAATTCGGTCTGCACGCGTTCGGTGGCGATTTTCGGCTCGATCGTTTCGCTAATTTGTTCGACGGGGAAATTCAAGCTGTCCGCCACCATCGCCACAGACTCCGGCAAGCCGACGTGCTTGATCACGCCCGCTTTTACCTGCGCGCGAAATTCTTCGACGGTCATCCCCGCGCCGATTTTTTTCTGCAGCGGCAGGCGCCGCTTCGAGGCATCCACCACGCGCAGCGCTTTGGCGTGCTCGATGCGCTGCGAAACCGCCGCCAGCGTCACGACCAGCTTGTCCATCACGAAGCCGGGATTCACGCCCGTGCCGACCAGCGCCACGCCCCATTCCTTCGCCGCGCTATCCAGCTTCGCCGCCAGCTCCGGATGCGTGCGGAACGGATACGACAATTCTTCGCAGGTCGAAACAATGCAACATTCCGCTTCCAGGCACATCAGCAACTGGTCCATTACTTGCGCGAGCGACGACGACGTCGAATGGATCACCACGTCCGCGTTTTGATCCAATACTTCCTTCGCTTCCGCAGAAACTTTCACGCCCCACGGCGCGTCCTTCGCACCGGCCACTTCGCCAAGATCGCGCCCGGCCTTCGCCGGATCGGTATCGATCGCCCCGATGATTTCAATGGCCTGCTTTTCCCGCATCAGACGCACGATGGATGCGCCGATGGGGCCGACGCCATACTGGATGGCGCGAATTTTCTTTTTCACTTCGTTCTCCGTCTCTTTATGTTGCCGACCGCTCTGCGGTCGCCGGAACATTGACCACTTTGCGGTACGAAAACAATGACACACACCGCGTATTTTTGTCTCTGGAGAAACCCCTACGATAATGGAATTCTCGCGCGCATTCAATGAAGAACCACTCCAAGCACTCACACGGTTTGCAGATCGCGGTGGCCAAGCTGGAATTGTTGCTGGGGCAGAGTTTGCGCCGCATAATAGCTGGAGAGAACGCCAGCCGATTCCGGAGGAATGCGACATGCCAGCAAAAAAACTTTCCGAAGCCGAGATTAAAACGCTGCTTTCCAAGGCCACGGGCTGGAGTCTTGTCAACGGCAAGCTCCACCGCGAGTTTGCGTGCAAGGATTTCGTCACCGCGTTCGGCAATATGACGCGCGTCGCGCTGGTGGCCGAAGCGATGAACCATCATCCAGAATGGTCCAACGTGTGGAACAAAGTCGTGATCGACCTGAATACTCACAGCGTGAAGGGAATCAGCGACTTTGACTTTGTGCTGGCGGAAAAAATCAACGAAATTTTCGAGCCCTCCCCAGGCAGCGGAAAAAGTCAGTGATTTTTTCCGCGCTTGATGTGTTCGCATCGAAAAGATCTTCCGATAATGAGCGCAGACACCCAGCAGCAAAAATCCAGCCGAAGCTGGATTTTTCTTATGGCACGTTGGGCGGGGGCGCTGCTGATTCTTGGAATTCTTTTTTATCTGCTGCCGGTGGCCCCGCTCCGCAACGCTTTGTCGCGCGTTCCTCTGACACGTTTTATTGCCGTGCTGCTGATCTATCTGGTGGCCCTGACCGGCGGCATCACCAAGTGGCACACCGTCGTGAATTCTGCGGGCGCGCAACTTAGCTTCGCCGCCAGCGCGCAGTGCTACACCAGCGGACTATTCGGCGCGCTCTTTCTACCATCGATTATCGGCGGCGACGTCGCGCGCCTCGCCGTCGGCATTTCGCGCAGTCCGCATCCGGCCGCGGTGATCACCGGAAATGTGGCGGACCGCTTTCTCGATGTGGCCGCTCAGCTAACACTCGTTTCGCTGGGCTTGATGCTGCTTCCGGGTTCCTTGCCCGTTCCCCTGCAGGGACCGGCGAAACGCGCGCTCCTTGCCGGCGTTCTTGCCGCGGCGATTCTTTTCGGTCTCGTTGTGGCATTGCACCGGCGGCTCTTGCGCGGCCGCTCCATTCGTTTCCGGCGTAGGCCCGCGCAACTTCGTCACGCGATCCGCGCGGTCTCGCACCGTCCTCACCGGTTGCTTTTTGCCTGGTTGCTGGGAACTTCCGTGCAGGGCACCTATGTTCTGCTCACCGCTCTCCTGGGAGTCACTTGCGGACTCCGTCTCCCGTTGCGCGTGTGGCTCTTCGCGTGGCCATTGGCCAAAATCGCCGCGGTCATGCCCATCACGCAAGGTGGCATTGGCGTTCGCGAAGCGGCACTCGTGGTCCTGCTCGCGCCGTTTGGCGCGCCGGCGCCGCAAGTTCTGGCAACGGGAATCGTCTGGGAGGGTGTGATCATCACCGCAGGCCTTCTCGCGGGACTAACGGCGTTTCTTTTGCGGCATTCGCAATCTCGCCCGCAGGGCACTTAGCTCTTCCGTCACCCCCAGCGAAGTTTGCTTGACTCCTGCCGCCCCTGCGGCAAAATGGACGAACCCCTTCTAATACAGCTGATTGTTCAGAGGACTGCCCTCTCCAGTCTCGTGAATGGAACTGGCTTGCGGCGAAGTTTCGCATCAGGCGGACTGCCACCGGATGCGCACCGATCGCAGCTCTTGAAGCACGCGATCCACTTTCTTTGCAAGCCTTCGCGGAATCGAGACAACGCGTATGATCAAAAAGAAGCTGCGCATACTACTTGCGGAAGGAGATCCCACTGAGACCACTGCAGGCCTGCGCGAGCTCTACCCGGAGTCCCAAGACGGTCTGGAATTAACAATTGTCTCCACGATTCCGACGCTGATTGCCACCCTCGAAATCGTAAATCCAGAAGTCATCTTCGTCGACCTGTCGCTCGCGCGTCCCGATCCCTTGGAGGCGGTGCGCCGCGTGCACCGTTCGGCGCCCGAGGTGCCCCTGATCGTGCTCGCCGACAGCAGCGATAAGAATTTCGCCGCACAAAGCTTGAGCCAAGGCGCTCTGGATTATTTGCTCAAAGGATTTATCGATACGCGCACACTCGAACGTGTTCTTCGCGAAGCTCTCGCTCACAACACACTCGAGGGCTTGGCCGATCTCCTGCGGGATTCCCTCACGGGACTCTATATCCGCGATGGATTTCTCACGCTCGGAAAGCGCGCGATGGAAACGGCGAAGCGCAAGAAGAGCACTCTGGTCTTGCTGTGCATGAGAATTGACAATCTGGCGGCGCTGCGCGCGGGACCTGGCCCCGTCGCCGTAGAGAGTTCCTTGCGCGAAGTAGCCGCGCTGCTAGCGGGCGGTTTCCGCGGGACGGACATCATAGCCCGTCTTGGCGAGTCGCAATTTGCGGCCCTCGCCGTCGACGCGGCGGAGCCCAGCGCACCGGTGCTTTGCCAGCGTATGGAAAAACGCATTGCCGTGCTCAATCTCGAAAGAGGCGCGCGAGGTCCGCTGGAACTCCGCATAAGTGCGCGTTTCTGGTCTCCCAAGGAGACCATTACTTTTTCCGAATTCCTGGACAGTGTGGAGGCGGGGTTGCGGCTTCCGGCGATTCCATTTGCCCAAGAGAAGGCATCCCGCAGGAAGATCGAGGCGGCCGAGAAAAGATGATTCCAACGCTGCGATTGCGGCGAAGAGTTGTCCGGCAATTCGGCGCGTATTGGCTGACGGTTAAATCCTTGGCCTCCATGCGCAGCCTTCGCGTCCAGCAATCCCAGGGGGGCCCATGAAAGCAGGCACACTCGAAGAATTCGGCACTCTGAAGGCCATGGCGCCGTTGCATGTGCTCATCGTGGCACGCTCGCGAAACGACGCCGAGGTCATACTCCTTGAACTCCGGGAAGCCGGACTTCGCTTGGATCACACCCTGGCGGAAAATCAGCAGCAGTTTCGCCGCGCGTTGCAGCAGGAAAATTTCGACGCGATCCTCTCCGACTATCATCTTTCGAACTGGACGGGCCTGGAAGCGCTCAAGGAGTTGCGTGAAGCCGGCCGGGACATCCCCTTTCTCCTGGTGACCGGGACGCTGGGAGAGGAAGCCGCGGTTGAATGCATCAAGCAGGGTGCCACGGACTACATTCTCAAGGACCGCATCTCGCGCCTTCCGGTGGCTCTGAAGCGCGCTATCGGCGAAAAAGCGCTCCGCGATGAAACCAAGCAAACACAAAACGCCCTCGCGGAGAGCGAATCGCGGGCCCGCCGGCAGTTTGCCGAGCTGAATCTGCTGTATCGCTCGTTGCCTGTCGCTTTGGCGGTTTTCGGCCGCGACATGCGTTTCTTGCGCGTCAACGACGAAATCTCGAAATTCGACGGGTTTCCCGTCGCCGCGCACATCGGTCTTACCATTCGGGAAGTGACACCGGACTTCGCGAATACCGCGGAGGGTTATTTGCGGAAGGTCTTCGAGACGGGTGAGTCCGTTTCGAACGTCGAACTGCATGGCGGCACACTTCAGAAGCCTGATGCCGTGCGGAAATGGCTGTGCGGCTTCTATCCCCTGCGCGCGGAGGATGGAACGGTATCGGCAGTGACAATCATGGCCATAGACATAACCGATCGAAAGCGCACGGAGGAAGCTCTTGACCGATCCGAAGAGCGAAACCGCGACCTGGTGGAACACTCGATCTACGGAATATCCCGCGTTGCGTCGGATGGCGCCTTCCTGGACGCCAACCCTGCGTTTCTCTCCATCCTCGGCTGCACCAGCAACGAGAGTCTGAGCGCACTCAATCTGATGCGCGACGTTTTTCGCTTCCCGGAACAGCACGCCGAACTCCTGGCTTCCTGCCGTGAAAAAGGGCAGATCCGCGGCGCCGAAAGCGAATGGCGACGGTGCGATGGAGGCATCGTGGCCGTGCGTCTCCACGTGCGTATTCTTTCCATTCCTGATCATGCCGGGGCCATCGAAATCATCGCCGAAGACGTGACCGAGCTGCGCGCGATGGAGCGCCAGTTGCGACAAGCGCAAAAATTTGACGCCATCGGACAGCTTGCCGGAGGTATCGCACACGATTTTAACAATGTGGTGGGAGCCATTCTCGGATGGGCAGAGCTTGGTTTCGAGCAGAATCGCGCGACCCCTGCAATTGCAGACCGCTTTGCGCGAATCCGCGAACAAGCCGAACGAGCCGCCGCACTTACCCGCGAACTCCTGGCCTTCGCGCGCCGCCAGGTGCTGCAACCGCGGGCGGTGGACATCAATGCCGTTACCAGCGGCCTGATCAGCTTCCTCGACAAAGTGATCGCGAGGGACATCGAGCTCAAAGTCGTCACCGCTCCGGTCGATCCCGTCAAAGCGGATCCGACTCAACTTGAGCAGGTGCTCATGAATCTGTGCCTGAACGCGCGGGACGCCATGCCTAGCGGCGGGCGATTGCTAATCGAGACCGAGATGGTGGAGTTGGATGAGTCTTACTGCCGGTTCTATCCGTATGTCGCACCCGGCCGCTACGCAGTACTATCGGTTTCCGACACCGGTATGGGCATGGACTCCGAAACGCGGGAGCGCATCTTTGAGCCGTTCTTCACCACCAAGGAGGGCGGGAAGGGCACGGGCATGGGATTGGCCACGGTTTACGGCATCGTCAAGCAACACGGGGGCTTCATTCACGTTTACAGCGAGCCGGGCCAGGGGAGTCTCTTTCGCGTTTATCTTCCTGCACTGGAAGGCACGGTAGCGGAAGGATCGTCGGTCAAGGCGCCCGCTCCTGCGCTTGTTGAAATGCGCGGTTCGGAAACCATATTGATAGCCGACGATCATGAATCCATCCGGGAGATGGCACGCCAGGCGCTCATGAACCTCGGTTACCGCGTACTTTCTGCCTGCGATGGCGAGAAGGCCTTGCGGCTGTGCGAAAAAGAAAGGCCCGCACTGGCGATTCTGGACATCATCATGCCCAAACTAGGGGGTCCGGCCGTGGCGTCGAGGCTCACGACTTTGTTTCCTGGTCTGCCCATTCTCTTTACCAGCGGTTATTCGCAGGATTCGGAAAACGTTTTGTCCGCCACACCCGACGCCCACCACCTGCAAAAACCATACAGCCCCACGACACTCGGCCGCGTGGTGCGCGAAATTCTTGACCAGGTGAAAAAGCGAAAAGCGTCGGGCTGAACCAAGGGTCCAAAACGGCACTGAGTTAACGACGCCGGCATTCGCGATCCTGCGTGAAGCAGAGGAGGCTGTGCTTTTCCCAGGGAGCTGTCCCTTTTTTACGTTGACAGGTGCGTTCCGCGGTGCTAAAAACCGCAGAAAGACAAGCTCTTTGGTGGTGAGTCTCCTAACGAATTGCCGAGCGCAGTGCGCGAGTGAGGCCGCAGTCCTGCCTGGCAGGGCAGGCCTGCTGAGCCGCCGAGGGTCTTGTCATGCAACACCCCACCCACCCCGGGAGGTGAGAACGAACCTGTTTTCACCTCCTTTTTATTTGTCCGGACCTTGACGAAACGCCGTCTGGTTCCAAAATGGAACTGAGAAGGCTTTCGACGGTTCTTGGCCTCGCAACGGCCCACTTCTTGAATTCCTGCTTCCTTTAACTCCAATATTTTCAATCGGTTCTTGCACTCAATCCCTTGTGAGCTAAGATGGGCCGAGTAACTTCCATCAAAAATGACCGCCCCTGCGCTTCCACTTCTTTCGCTGAAACACGTTACCGTCCTGCGCGGCACGCGGGAACAGCGGCCCGCCCTCGATGACGTCACCTTGCAAATCGGGGCCGGCGACCACGTTTGTATTCTTGGGCCCAACGGATGCGGCAAGTCCACGCTAATCAAGACCATTACCCGGGAGTGCTATCCGCTCGCGCGGGAAGGGTCCTCCATTTCCATACTGGGGCGCGAGAGGTGGAATGTTTTTGAGCTGCGCTCGCTTCTTGGCATTGTTTCGCCCGACCTGCTGGCTTCGTGCACCACGGACGCCACCGGACGCGATGTGGTGCTATCTGGCTTCTTCAGCAGCACGCGGATTTTTCCGCACCATCATCCCGATCCGAAACATCTTGCGCGGGCCAACGAAACTTTGGCGCGGCTTGGCATCGCGCATCTTGCGGATCGCGCGGTCGCTGAGATGTCTTCCGGCGAAGCCAAGCGCACATTGATCGCGCGGGCATTGGTGCACGATCCGCAGACGCTGCTTTTTGATGAGCCCAGCAACGCGCTGGACATCGGCGCGCAACTCCAGCTTCGAGACACGATGCGTAAGCTCGCGCAGTCAGGCCTGGGCATTTTGCTAGTGACGCATCATGTTTCAGAAATCATTCCAGAAATCGCACGCGTGGTCCTCTTATGCGAAGGGCGCATCCTCGCTGATGGACGAAAATCTTCCATACTGACCGCAGAACATCTTTCGAATTTGTTCGGCGTTACCGTCCGGCTCGGCCAACACGACGGCTATTTCCATCTCTATTGAAACAATTCACTCTGCGTCTCGTCGAACGTGGAGGAGTATACCTTTTAGAATTATTCGACAATGGCAGACAAGCAGGTCATGGTCCCGGATGCCGAGCGCGATGAGGAGAATCGGGTCGACGCAGATTGTAGAAGTGCCCGATCGTGCCGTTCGGTCCAACGCCCCAGGCGATGTGCCCGAGTAGGTTGGAGACGGCATTGAGATTCAGCGTACCCACGTGCTTCCAGTGCTCCCCGAAATCATCGCTAACGTCCTCGCCGTTAGGCCCGACGGCCACTCCCCATGAGTCGTTGGCGTGAGCCACGGAAGATCGATAGCCCCCAGGCTGGCGCGGAGAGAGCCGCCACGTTTTGCCTTCGTCGTGTGAATACGCGGCAACGGCGGAGGCGCGTTGGGGATCCTGATAGTCGCCGCCAACAATGACGATGTTCTTTCCGTTCGCGCCGGTGATAGAGAAGATCCCAGAGGACGCGTTGCCGTGCGCGATGGGTGTTTCCGCGACGCTCCAGGTGCGCCCCGAGTCAGAGGAGTGGAACACGCGCGCGGCCGGGCCACCGGTGCCAAAAAATATCTCGTTGCCGGAAAGCAGGAGACAGGTATTGCTGGCGGCAAAGGCGCCCTCGCCGGGCAGTGCCATCGGCATGTTGGTGCTGGCGAAAGGTTTCCAGTGCTCACCGTCGGTTGTAATCAGAAGGAGAAATTTTCCCTCGATAGGATCGCCTAGCGCGAAACAGCGCAACGCGGTGAGGCAAGCGATCGTGTCTAGAAAGAATTCCTTGCGCTTGTCGGCGTATTGGAGCTTCCAGGTTTTCCCACCGTCGGCGGTTTTGTAGATGCGCGATTTGTCGCCTTCCCCGCTGGACATCACGTAGGCGGTGGTTGCGTTGAAGGCAACAATTCCTCGGAAGTCGAGCTTGTCTCCGTTTGCGACGCGCAGGCGCTGCCAGGTCTTGCCTGCGTCGAGCGAGCGGAGAATCACGCCGTTCGAACCAGACGCCCAAACGACCGGCGCAGAAACGCCTTTCGCATTCGAAACAGGGGCGACGCTCACACCGCGGAGATTGGTGTCGAGTCCGCTCGTCTGAACCTTCCACCACTGAGCTTGGAGGGATGCGCCAAAGATCAACGAAAACAAAAATGGCAGAAAGGGACGCATCGCGCGCATTTTAGCAGGGGGTCGCACGAACGGATATTGTTGATTCCTTTGGGAGCCCGAGCCTCGAACGAAACATTTGTTTCCAGCACTCCACTGGCTTAGACTTTCGCGGGCTTCCTACCAGGGAGGGAATCATGCAAACCACGAGAAGAACTTTTCTGGGCGCCGTCGGAGCGACCGCGGCGCTGGGAGTTACCGGTGACGCAAGAATTCCGGAAGTGCTGGCCGCCGAGCCGCCCACGGCGAATATTCCCGCCACATCGGGCGAAAAAGTCTTGTTCTGGGTCGCGGCCTCGACGCCCTGTGACAAGAATCTGAAGTTCGATGAAGAACTGTACAAGGATGTGCTCGCCTACTTGAAATCCAACGGCGCCGATGGCGTGGTTGTCCTCGGAACGACCGGCGAATTCCCCTCGTTCTCGGTGGCCGAACGAAAGAAAGTCGCGGAGACCGCCTTCAAGCACCGGAACGGTTTGAACGTTATCGTGTCCCCGGGTACCGCGAATTTTCCCGAGACGCTGGAACTCTCTCAGCACGCGGAAGCCAATGGCGCGGACGGCCTGCTGGTCGTGCCACCGTTTTATTACAAGCACCCGCGGCTGGATGGATTGACGAAATATTTTTCGATGCTTTTCGAGCAAGTGAAAATTCCCATCAATCTCTACCATATTCCGTTTGCCACGGGCGTGCCCATCAGCCATGAATTGCTGCATGCCATGGAAAAATATCCGAACCTTGCGGGGATCAAGGATTCCGCAAGCGATCCCACGGTCTATCAGCAATTCGTCGCGGAGTTCCCGAAGCTGAACATGCGCACCGGCACAACGGAGAATCTGAAGTACGCGCTGGACCACAACATGGGCGCGATCCTCGCCGAAGGCAACAACTTCACGAAACAGATCGCGGCTGTGTTTGCGGCGAAGCGCGCCGGCAAGGACCTCGGCGAATCCGTCGCCAAACTGGAAGCCGCGATGAAACTGCTGCGCGAGGGCGGCGTCGATGAATATGGCCCCATGAAGTACGCTCTCAGTTTGCAGATGGGGACGCGGCAGTTTTATCAGCGGCCGCCGAACTCCGACGTGACGGACGAGCAAAAAGCAAAAATCAAGCAGGCGGTGGATCAAATCAAGCACCTGGGATGAGCGGAAAGAGACAACCGGAAGACTCAGCGGAGGAGCGAAGATGCGCGAGAAGAATCCAATGCGGCTGCGCGCTTTGTTATTTTTATTTCTTGCCGGATTTTTGTGCTGGCCTGCGATTGCATCCGCTCAATTTCATCCGCAGGACACGGAGTGGCCGTCCTACGCCGCCGATCTTGCAGGGACTCGATATCGGCCGCTCGACCAGATCAACGCCGCCAACTTCAGCGACCTGGAAATCGCCTGGCGCATCAAGACGGACAACTTCGGTGACCGGCCGGAGTACAAGCTCGAAGGTACGCCGCTCATGGTGAACGGCGTTTTGTACGCGACGGCGGGATCGCGGCGCGCGGTGATTGCCCTGGACCCGGCCACCGGAGAATTGCTCTGGATCCACGGCGAGCATGAGGGAAAACGCGGCGGCGCCGCTCCTCGGCAGCTTTCCGGCCGGGGGTTGGCGTATTGGTCCGACGGCAAAGAAGAGCGAATCCTGTATGTGACGCCGGGGTTTCGGCTCATTTGCCTGGATGCGAAGACAGGCGTTCGAATTCCTTCCTTTGGAAACACTGGCGAAGTGGATTTGAAACTGAATGACGATCAGGAAATTTTCCCGGATTTGATCACCGGCGAAATCGGCATCCAGTCCGCGCCGGTGGTGGCGAAGGACACGGTGATTATCGGCGCGGCCTTCCGCGAAGGCATGACGCCCAAGAGCATGCGCAACAATAAGGGATACGTGCGTGGATTCGACGTTCGGACCGGCAAGCGGCTCTGGATTTTCCATACCATCCCGAAGAAGGGCGAGTTTGGCTACGACACGTGGGAAAAGGGTTCGGCGGAATATACGGGCAACACCGGTGTGTGGACGCAAATCACCGTGGACGAACAACTCGGCCTGGTCTATCTGCCGGTGGAATCACCGACCAGCGATTTTTACGGCGGGCACCGGCCGGGCAATAATTTGTTCGGCGAGACGCTGGTTTGTGTGGATTTGAAAACCGGTGAGCGCAAGTGGCATTTTCAATTGGTGCACCACCCGCTGTGGGACATGGATATTTCCTCCGCGCCCATTCTTGCGGACATCACCGTCGATGGAAAAGCCGTCAAGGCCGTGGCCCAGCCGTCGAAGCAGGGATTTCTTTACGTCTTCGATCGTGTGACCGGCAAACCGATCTGGCCGATTCCAGAACAGTCAGTGGAAGTCGGCAACGTGCCGGGCGAGTGGTATTCACCCACGCAGCCTTTCCCGACAAAACCACTAGCCTACAGCCGCAACGGCGTCTCCATCGACGACTTGATCGACTTCACGCCTGCACTTCGCGAACGGGCAAAAGAGATTGCCGCAAAGTTTCACCTCGGGCCGGTCTACACTCCTCCGACCGTGAGCAAACTGGAAGGTCCGCTTGGCACGCTCACG
>DATNLB010000238.1:0-2578 GCA_035603095.1 Candidatus Acidiferrales bacterium | reverse complement strand
AGCGCTCTTGGCGCCAAGCCGATTTTCGCAGACATTTGGCCGGACACTTACAATATCAATCCATCCGAACTCGAACGCCGCGTGACGCCGCGGACCCGCGCCATCGTGATCGTGCATCTTTACGGCCTCGCAGCGGACATGAATCCGATCCTGGCGTTTGCGAAGTCACGCAAACTTCCGGTAATCGAAGACAACGCGCAAGCCATCGGCGCATCCTACAAAGGCCGGCGGACCGGTTCGCTCGGCGACGTCGCATGCCTCAGTTTTTACCCCACGAAAAATCTGGGCGCGTACGGCGACGCGGGAATGGTGGTGACGAATTCCGCGGAACTCGCGGCCCGCATTCGAACGCTCCGCAATCACGGCCAATCTGCAAAATATCTGAGCAGCGAGCCCGGCTGGAACAGCCGCCTCGACGAAATCCAGGCGGCGATTCTGCGCGTAAAGCTGCGCCATCTTTCGAATTGGCAGCGCGCCCGCCAATCGCACGCCGCGGAATACAGCCGGCTCTTCTCGCAGATTCCCGGCGTCATGCCGTCGCCCGCGCCGGAAGGATTCGAACACGTCTATCACCAGTACACCGTTCGAATCGAGCAGCGCGACGCCCTCCAGAAATTCCTGAGCGAAAGAAAAATCGCAAGCGCGGTTTATTATCCTTACCCGCTGCATTTGCAGCCGCTATACTCCGCGTTAGGTCACAAGGCCGGCGACTTCCCTCACGCGGAGCGCGCCGCGCAAGAAGTTCTTTCTCTGCCGATGTATCCCGAACTCCGCAAAGAGCAGATCGCGCGAGTGGTCGAAGCCGTCGCCGAATTTCTGAAGTGTTAAATTTTTGGAAATTAGAACTTCACTTGCCCAGGTAAAGTAGCGCCAGCAGGAAAACCCAAAGTCCATCCATGAAATGCCAGTAGTAAGAAGCGATTTCAGCCGCCGTGGGCAGCGCGATGCGCGTATTGTCGAATTTGCGAACCAAAACGTAGAGCAGCGCGCCGACTCCACCGAGGAGATGCAAGCCATGGGCGGCAGTGAAAATGTAGAAAAAACTACTGGCGGGATTGCTGGCCATGAAGACGCCCTGAGCGACGAGTTGCCGCCACGCGACGAGCTGGCCGATCAAAAAAAGTGCGCCGAGTCCCGTCGTCAGCGTCCATAGTTTACGGAACCCGGAGAGATCAAGCCGTGAGAGAGCGCGGCGCGCCCGCTCCAGCGTGAAGCTGCTGGCGATGAGCGCGAGCGTGTTGAGCCACAACACTACCGGGAGATGAACGGGAATCCAGTCGCCGCTCGTGCCTCTTCGCACCAGGAAGGCGCTGGCAAGCGCCATGAAGAACATCAGAATGGAAACGATACCGAGAGCGATGCCGGTGTAATAGCGGTTCGATGAGGGGGGCCCCCCTGGACGGCGGCGCTTGTTGCCGTCGTCGCCATCACCGCCTCCGCCTGCGGGCGGAGTTGGGCCGCCTCCTCCGCCGCCGATGTCTTCAACGACGTGTTCGATGTCCGGAAATGCGGTTGTGCCCGGCATGGTGATCTTCTCTATTTTCCAGACTCGCGGGCCGTGGCACTTTGCTCCGGCGCAAAGTGCTGTGGCACGAAATCTTCTGCCACATCCGGCCGGCTGAATTCGTAAGCTCCACGATACACGACCGGGTCGCTGAGGCCAAAATCATCCGCGGGCGGCGGTGAGGGGACGCTCCATTCGAGAGTGGTGGCGCGCCAGGGGTTGCATTCTTCGGCCTTTTCGCCGCGGAACAGGCTCCAAAGAAAATTGATGAGGAAGAGCCCCTGCGCGAAAACCGTGAGGAGAATCGCGACGGTGATGAAGGTGCGAATTGCGGAGCCGGCGGCAGCGACGGAGGCCAGCGGGCTGCCCGGCGAAACGTGTGAGTGCCCGATCAGGCCGAGCCAGTGCATGGGCATGAAGACGCAGTAGACGCCGACGAAGGTAATCCAGAAGTGCAGTTTGCCAAGCGGTTCGTTCAGGCGGCGGCCAAAAAGCTTGGGGAACCAGAAAAAAAGTGCGCCAAGAATGGCGAACGTGGCCGCGACACCCATGACGAGATGGAAATGGCCGGTGACGAAATCGTCGCTGACGGCAGCGGCGGCGAGATCGTGGCGCGCGAGGAAAATCCCGGAGAGTCCGCCGGAGAGAAAAAGTGAAATGAAACCGAGCGCGAAAAGCATTGCGGTCTTGAGCTGGATGCGCGAGTTCCAGAGTGTGCCGAGCCAACTGACCAGAAGGATCGTGGCGGGCAGTCCGAGCGAGGAGGCCAAAAGCGAAAAGACCAGGGGCGAAAACGGATTCATCCCGCTGGAGAACATGTGCTGGCCCCATACGCAAAAACCGAAGAGGCCCACGCCGCACAGCGCCAGAACAACGAGGCGTTCCTTCCAAACCGGCTTGCGGGAAAACGTGGAAACGAGATGAGTGGTGAGGCCAAAACACGGAAGCATGGCAACGTAGACTTCGGCTTGCGCGAAAAACCAGAAGAGGCGCTGCCAAAGAATGGAAGCGGCACTTGGGATAGTGCCGACTGGCTCGCCCGTAAGGAAATAGAACGGCGGAAAAAAGTGCGTG
>DATNLB010000534.1:0-3625 GCA_035603095.1 Candidatus Acidiferrales bacterium | reverse complement strand
CGGATCCATTTCCAAACCGATCACCGCCGTCGCCGTTTTACAGCTTTGGGAGCGCGGCAAATTGGATCTCGATGCGCCCGTTCAGAAGTACTGCCCGGCGTTCCCGCGGAAAGAATGGCCGATCACCCCGCGCGAGCTGCTGGGCCACCTGGGCGGCATCCGGCACTACAGCAGCGACGGAAAAGGAGACATTCCCGAGGATAGCGCCCGCCACTTCGCGAGCATGGAGGAGTCGCTGCAGATTTTCGCGGCCGACCCCCTGGTCGCGAAACCTGGAACGAAATTCAACTACTCGACCTATGGCTACACGCTTCTCGGGTGCGTGCTGGAAGGCGCCACCTCGCAGAAGTACGTGGACTTTGTGCGGGAGAATGTTTTCAAACCTGCGCGAATGGAGCACACCCAGGCGGATGATTTTTTTGCGGTAATTCCCCACCGGACCCGCTGGTATCACAAAGACAAAGCCGGAGTGGTCCGCAATGCGGGCGTCCTGGACTCCAGCTACAAAATTCCCGGCGGCGGGCTGATCTCTTCCGCCGACGATATGGCGCGGTTCGAGGCCGCGATTCTGGCGGACAAGCTCTTAAAACGAACTACGCGCGACGTCATGTGGACCGCTCTGCAACCTACAGAAGGCAAGCCCAGCCACTACGCCCTGGGATGGTTCGTCGCCGAAAAGTTTGGCCTTCGAACCGCGGGCCACACTGGCGGACAGCAGGGTACGGACACAGCCTTCTTGATCGCGCCCGACCGCCGTGCGGGCGTGGTGGTCCTGGCCAATATGGACAACGTGAACACCAACCTCCTGGCGGATGAAATCTTGAAGATCGCGCTGGACCTCAAAGACAAGACTCCCTAATAAAAAACCGGCCGGGTTTAAACTTCTGCGCGTTTGAGAAGATATTGCGCCGCCAGCGGAAACGCAGCCGCCAGGAAAACGGCGCGCCATAACGCTCCCCACGGAAACGCGATAGGCGTTGCGCCGAACTGGTTGTTGTTCATCAGCCAGACCAGCGGTCCTGCAAACAGTGTTGGCGGATTGAGGTGCAGCGGGACAATGATGATTTGACGGAGGATGGCATACGCGACGACCACCCCGGACGTATAGATCAGTCCGCCGCTCGCGCTGCGCCTCAAGGCGGTCATCAGCGTCGTCAGCCCCAGCACCGGAAGACCCACAATGACCATCAACCATGGAGCAATGAGCAGCGCCGAAATGACCGGCCCCGACGAGTCCCAACGTCTCGTCAGTATTCCCAGTAACGCCGCCGCAAGGTATATGGGAACGACTGCCACTATTACGATTTCCGCCACGCAGAGGCCCCAATGAGTCCACGTCACCGAAGCCCGCGTCCGGGGCCGCGTCCACAGATATTCAATCGTTCCAGGCTCGATTTCGCTTCCGGAAGCAGTCGCGCCCAGGAACACCGCCGAAAGAAATCCGCTGCACCACAATACGCTGAGAATCATGGAAAACACCACGTGCGCTGTCGGCCCAGGATTACGTATGTACTCGCTCCGGTCGAAATACCACCATCCGTTTCGTTCCCCGAGCCCCGGCTGGAGAGTGAACAGGAGGGCGCTCACTGTAAACATGATCAAGAGAAAGATGAAACGGGCGCGGCTTTCGCGCCAGCATTTCCAGGCGTACATGGATCCTCCTTGCGAACCAGGTGCAGAAACAGTTCCCGCAATCCGAGCGGGGAAATCTCCAATATCGTCGCGCCCTGCCCGCGCAATTCCGCTGCAAACCGCTCCGCCTCCCGCGCCACAACGTAGCGCCGGAATCGACCGTCGGTTGTTGCGGAGACGACATCCGTCGAAGACGCCGCAGATAAGCCTTCGCCGGAAGCAATCACCAGACGAAATTCCTGGCGAATCTCTTCCAGCCGCGACTCGAGTAGCAGTCTTCCCCCTTCCAGGATGCCGACCCAATCGCAAATCTGCTCCACTTCCCCCATATGGTGACTCGACACAAAAATCGTCCGCCCCTGGCTGACGTGGTCTTCAATCAGCGTGCGAAGGATTTCGTCCACCATCACCGGGTCAAGCCCGGCGGTGGGTTCGTCCAGTATCAAAACTTCCGCTTCCTGTGCCAGCGCCAAAAGCAGCGCCACTTTGCTCTGATTCCCGATGGAAAGTTTCTTGAACGCCATGTTCATCGGGATTTCCAGCCGCTGCGCCAGCCGCGCCGCCGCCTCATCCGACCAGCGCGGGAAATAACCTTTATTCATGCGCGCCAGCTCCCCCGGCGTCGCCCATCCATAAAGCTGCTTGCGCTGCGGCACAAACGCCACGCGCTCGAGGATGCGCATCAACTCCGCCTCGCGCGTCGGATCCAGCCCCAGCACTCGCGCTCTTCCCTTCGTTGGCCGCACCAGCCCCAGCAGCATCCGCATCGTCGTCGTCTTCCCCGCGCCGTTGCGCCCCAGGAATCCATACACCGCGCCCGGTTGGATCCGCAGGTTCAGCTCCGATACCGCCGCTTGCGCGCCAAACGATTTGCTCAAGCCCTCCGTCAATATGGCCGCATCGCTCATGGCTGGCCTCCCAATTTGTCGAGTTCCTCTTCCAGCAATTTCATCGTCTCTTCGCGTGTCAGCCGCAGTTGCCGCCCTTCCACCGCCAACTGCCGCGCGTGCGGCCGCAACCGCTTCACCTTTTCGCTTTTCAGCAGCCCCGGCAAACCGTCCGCCACAAACGTCCCGCCGCCCGGAACGCTCCGCGTCACGCCATCGCGTTCCAGGTCCTGATAAGCCCGCGCCACCGTATTCGGATTGATGCGCAGCTCCGCCGCCAGCTTTCGCGTGGAGGGCAGCGCCTCTCCCGTGCGCAAGGCCCCTGCGGCCACCGCCTGCTTCACCTGCGCTTCCAGTTGCAGGTAAACCGGCACGCCCGAGGACGGGTTAAGGTGCAAGAGCATATTGTACTAATACACTAGTACAGTTGGGCTGTCAAGCTTTTTCTCGCACGGTGTTTTCCTGCTCTTCTCCCCCGCTAACTGATTGACCCCAAAGGGCTAAAAATTCCTCTTGCGCAATACCGTCTCGTGTGGTACTCTGTCTTTGCGTTTGTTGCTCTTGTATCGCCTTTGGGTAGTAAAGCGGTCGCAAGGTCACACTTGCGGCCTATTTTTTTGTTCGGTCGACCGCTTTGCGGCCATCCCGGACAAAGCTTGAAGACGGCCGCGGCTCTGTTGAGGGGCTCGGGACTTGGGGCATCAGATAGCTTAATGTTGTGCTCAGCCGCTTCCCGGCTGACGGAAAAGAGTAAAGCAGTGAGTAAAGAACAAGGTACAGTGAAGTGGTTCAATGCCAGCAAGGGCTTCGGCTTCATCCAGCGCCAGAGCGGCGAGGACGTTTTCGTCCATTTCTCCGCGATCGTGGCTGATGGCTATAAGACGTTGAACGATGGCCAGGCTGTTGAATTCGAAGTTTCCAAGGGCCCCAAGGGCCTGCAGGCCTCGAACGTACAGCCCCTCTAATGGATAGCTGCTTCCGGCCGGATCGGCCTTAACACCGATCTGCCGGTTTCAGCCTCACTTCACAAAAATACAAAACGGGCGTCCCGCTTCAAACCGGGGCGCCCGTTCTGCTTTGTGGCGGCACGATATAACCTCCCTCGT
>DATNLB010000527.1:0-13515 GCA_035603095.1 Candidatus Acidiferrales bacterium | reverse complement strand
GGAAAATTAAGAGCAATCTCGAAGCCGGTGCCGAAATTGCGGCCTAGATGGGCGCTGGTGCACGTGCGGCTGGCTGGGATTTGCAACACCGACGTTGAGATTCTGCGCGGTTATCGCGGGTTTCGGGGGACGCTGGGGCATGAATTTGTCGGCGAGGTTGCGGATGTGAAGGACGTTTCCGCAGCGACGAAGAGAAAATGGCTGGGGAGGCGGGTCACCGGTGAGATCAACGTTTCCTGTTCTGCGTATGGATTCAAACCGGTCTGCGATTTCTGCCGCCGTGGATTGAAAACGCATTGTGCACGGCGGACCGTGCTCGGTATCGTAGCCCATGACGGCGCGTTCGCCGAGTTCCTGGCTTTGCCGCTGGAAAACCTGCACGCCATTCCGAAGAACGTTACTGATGAGCAGGCTGTGTTCGTTGAACCGCTTGCGGCCGCTTGCGAAATCCTGGATCAAGTCGACGTGAAGGAGCTTCGCTCTACCGCGGTCGTTGGCGATGGCAAGCTCGCGCAGCTGATTGCGCTCATGCTACGCACTGCCATTCCGCGCGTGGTGATGTATGGCAAGCACGAGAAAAAACTGGCTCTTGCCCGGCGCGCAGGCATTCGAACGAAAAGAGTCAGCGGCGACGCCAGCGATCTGAAACGGATCAAAGAAAGCTTTCGTCTCCTGGTTGAAGCTACCGGCTCGCCGAGTGGCTTGGCTCTGGCGCAGCACATGACCGAGCCGCGAGGCACGCTCGTTCTGAAATCTACTTTCCACCGAACAGCGCCGGTCGAAACCTGGCCTATCGTCGTAAAGGAAATCACCGTGGTTGGTTCTCGCTGCGGCCCATTCGCCAAAGCGATTGCTTTGCTGCGTTCCGGTAAAGTGGATCCAACTCCCCTCATCACGCGCACGTTTCCGCTAGACCAGGCGCCTGCGGCGATTCAATTCGCCCAGCGAGCCGGCATTATGAAAGTCCTTCTGCAGCCTTGATGCTTGCACGAACATACCGGCACCGGTAGAGGGCAGAAAAAGACAACGCTGAGGCGCAGAGAACGCGTGGCCTCGCGGAGACTGCTTGAGACATTTCAGAGCCGGTTGATGCAGGAGGCAACGCAGGCGGCCCCAAAACCGTTGTCGATGTTCACGACGGTGACGTTGGAGGCGCAACTGTTGAGCATCCCGAGGAGCGCGGCGACGCCGCCGAAGCTTGCGCCGTAGCCGACGCTGGTGGGAACGGCAATGACCGGCGCGGCGACGAGGCCGCCGACGACGCTGGGAAGCGCGCCTTCCATTCCGGCAACACAAATAATCACGCGGGCCTGCGTCAATTTTTCCCGATGCTCGAGCAGACGGTGAATGCCGGCGACGCCAACGTCGTACAAATGTTCGGCGCGGTTGCCCATCATGCGGGCAGTGAGGAGCGCTTCTTCCGCTACTGGAATGTCGCTTGTCCCCGCGGAAACCACGAGGATTGTTCCTTTTCCGGTAATTTCCTGGATGCGCTCGATGGTGATTGCACCCGACAACTCGTGAAACTTGGAGTTACGCGCGTCTTTTCCGCCGGCGCGTTTCACGGCCGCAAAAGTCCTTTTGTCCGCGCGGGTCACCAGGATGTTGTGCCGCGAATCTTTTTTGCGCAACATCGCGCGAACAATCTCTCCCACCTGTTGCGGTGTTTTCCCTCGACCCAAAATCACTTCGGCAAAACCTTGCCGCAACGCGCGGTGATGATCCACCTTGGCAAAGCCGAGATCTTCAAATGGCAAATGCTTCAGGCGCTCGATGGCTTTGTCCGGGGCGAGATCGCCGGCCTTCACGGATTCCAGAATTTTCAGCAATTCAAGCTGATTCATATTCTCCAACCACCGCAAATTCTATCATTGCGGAGAGCCATTGCCTTTGCTTGACTTGCCCGAATGCCGCTGCGAGACTGATTCTACCCGAGCAGAAAACATGGCTGACACGCAAAAACAGATTGTCACCATAGGTGTGACCGGCGCCAGCGGAGCGATCCTCGCCCAGAAGACGCTCGGACTACTGGAGGCAGATGCGCGCGTGGCGCGCGTACATCTTGTGGTCACGGAAGCGGGCCAGCGGCTCTTTACGGAAGAGCTTGGCATTACTTCCGGCGATTTGAAACAACTCCCAAGCCGCATTCTCGGCCATCCGGCCGGCAAAATCGAGGTTCTGCCGAACAAGGACGTAGGCGCTTCGATCGCTTCCGGCAGCTACGCGGTGGATGCGATGATCGTCATTCCGTGCTCGATGGGGACGCTCGGCGCCATTGCCAACGGCATCAGCGACGATCTGGTCGCGCGAGCGGCGGACGTGATGCTCAAGGAAGGCCGGAAACTCGTTCTGTGTGTTCGCGACACGCCGTTCAACCGCGTTCATCTGGAAAACATGCTGCGGGCGCAACAGGCCGGCGCGGTGATCATGCCCGCAGTGCCGGCTTTCTATCATCAGGCGAAAACGATCGACGATCTTGTTACGCAATACGTTTGCCGCGTCCTGGCGCAGATCGGTCTCCCGCAAGAAAAGATGTACCGCTGGGCGGGCACGTCCGCCTCGAAAAAAGCGGAGGCGTGACTTAGCACCCAATTTAGAAATGGCAAGCCGCATCAAAATCGTGCTCGAGATGATCAAGTTCGAGCACTCCGTGTTTGCACTGCCGTTTGCGCTGACGGGGGCGTTGCTGGCCGCGCGCGCCACTCATCAGCCCCCGAGGGGCTGGCCTTCGCTACGCCAAATTTTGTGGATCGTCGTCGCGATGGTGGCGGCCCGCTCCGCGGCAATGACGATGAACCGGATTGCCGATCTGCGCTACGATCGCGAAAACCCGCGCACAAAACAGCGCGCGCTCGCCACGGGCGCAGTTACTTTGCAATTCGCGTGGTTTTTCACGGTTGTTGCGGTTGCCGTGTTTTTCATCGCCGCCTGGCGGCTCAATCCTCTTGCGCTGAAGCTGGCGCCGCTGGCCATCGCCATTCTCTTTTTTTATTCCTTCACGAAACGCTTCACCAACTGGTCGCATCTTTTTCTTGGGTTTGCGCTGGGCATCTCGCCCGCCGCCGCATGGATCGCCATTACGGGCAGCCTCGACCCGCGCATGCTAATCCTTTGCGCCGCTGTTACGCTGTGGGTGGGCGGGTTTGACGTGCTCTACGCTTGCCAGGATATTGAGTACGATCAGCGCGCGGGGCTTTTTTCCGCGCCCAGGAAATTCGGGATCGCCAAGGCGCTGCTGATCGCGCGGGTAATGCACATAGGTGTGATCGCGCTTCTCGGGTGGCTCGCGTTCAGCTTGGGATTGCCGTGGCCCGCGTGGGCGGGCATTGCCGTGGTCGCGTCGCTGCTGGGGTACGAACATTCCCTTGTCAAAGCGGATGACCTGAGCAAGCTGGACGCTGCGTTTTTCACCGTGAACGGTTATATTAGTATGTTGTTCCTGCTGTTCTGGGGCGCGGCGGCGGCGGTTTGGCGCGTTTGAATTTTTCGATGGATTCGAAATGAGCGAACTAACGATCACCGATCAGCGGTTGAAGCCGATTGCCGGAAAAGTTTTCGCTGGCGAGCGGCTTTCTTTCGATGATGGCATCACGTTATATCGCTCGGCCGATCTGCTGGCGGTTGGCTGGCTGGCGAATTACGTGCGCGAAAAAAAGCACGGCAACGTGACTTATTTCAACGTCAACCGGCACATCAATCCGACCAACATTTGTGTCGCGCACTGCAAGCTCTGCGCCTTTGGCCGCGATCCCAACGCGCCAGGGGCGTACAACTTCTCCCTAGAAGAAATCTACGCGCGCGCCGAACAGGGCGCGCGGGAAGGCGCGCTGGAATTCCACATCGTGGGCGGCCTGCACCCGGATTTACCGTTTGAATATTTTCTGGAGATGATTCGCGGGCTGAAGCAGCGCTGCCCGGGTGTGCACCTGAAAGCCTTCACCATGGTCGAGGTGGGCTACTTCGCGCGCATCGCGAAGCTATCGACCAGAGAAACACTGCTCAAATTGAAAGAAGCGGGCGTCGATTCGCTTCCCGGCGGCGGCGCGGAGATTTTTCATCCGCGGGTGCGCCGAATTATCTGCGATCACAAAGTCAGCGGCCAGATGTGGCTGAACATCGCGCGGCAGGCGCATGAAATCGGGCTGCGCTCCAACGCGACGATGCTCTACGGGCACGTGGAAACGGAAGAGGAGCGCGTCGACCACCTCGTCAAGCTGCGCGAGCTGCAGGACGAGACGCATGGCTTCGTGGCGTTTATCCCGCTGGCGTTTCATCCGGATAACACTGCGCTTTCGCACATTCCGAAACCAACAGGGTACGCGGACCTGCGCAACATCGCCGCATCGCGGCTACTGCTCGATAATTTCGAGCATATCAAGGCGTACTGGATCATGCTCTCGCCGAGCATCGCGCAAATCGCGCTGCGCTTCGGCGCGAACGACCTCGACGGCACGGTGGTGGAAGAGAAGATTTATCACGACGCCGGGGCAAAAACGTCCGAATTTACGCCGCGCAATGAACTCGAACGCCTCATCCGCGCCGCCGGCCGCGTGCCCGTCGAACGCGATACGCTCTATCACCCGGTGGACCGCTCGAAGCTGCCGTCGATCCCTCCCCCCACACGGCCGGACCTCGTCTCCCTCACGCTCAACGTGTAAGGCCCGTGGTAGACTTTCTCGAGAGGTAAGTTCGATGCGACAGGTGATCCTCTATCCCGGTGAGATTGGCTACTGGGTCGCAGAATGTCCGAGTCTTCCCGGATGTATCAGCCAGGGAAAAACAAAAGAAGAGGCCATTCAAAATATTCGCAAAGCCATAGAGGGTTATATCCTGGCGCTGCAGGAAGATGGGCTCATCGTTCCTCCCGATCATTTTGATGCCGTTCTCGTCGCGGTATGACCAAGCTGCCTCGAATCTCGGCGTGACTGCGTTTCAGCGCTTCTCAAACTAGGATTCCAAATCAAACGGCAACATGGCAGTCACATCATTCTTAGACGCGATGCTCCATTCGCGCCGATGGTCGTGCCAGATCATTCTGAACTCGACACAGGTACCCTGCGCTCTATCCTGCGCCAGGCCGGAATTCCCCTGGATCAGTTAAGCTCTTTGCTTTACAAGCGCGGCAAACGAAATGCGGAACTTAGCTCAACGAATCGTTGCGGACTTGGCCACGACTTTTTCGAGCACTTCAGGGGCAAAATCGCGTAGCCCTTTTTCTTGGGCGACTTTTTGTCCGCTGTGTAGACCCACTTCAAGTAGCAGGCTACGGCATTTAGACGAGACAGCAACTTCGGTGAATCCTTTCGCTTCTCAAGTCTGTCTCGCGGCACCGTGCAAGGAGCACCCTTTCGAATGCGAACAATTCTATTGCTCATCGTATCTAATATCTTCATGACCTTCGCATGGTATGGCCACTTGAAATTCCGTGGCGAAGCACTCTGGAAAGTAATCCTCGCGAGCTGGGGGATCGCCTTCTTCGAATACTGCTTCCAAGTGCCGGCGAACCGCATCGGCTCTTACGAATTCAACGGCGCGCAGCTCAAGACGATTCAAGAAGTCATCACTCTCTCGGTTTTCTCCATTTTCTCAATTGCGTACCTGGGAGAAAGGCTCCGATGGAATTACGCCGCGGGCTTCGCTTGCATCGTGCTCGGGGCCTTCTTCGTCTTTCACAAGTGGTGAGGATGAACTCCGGCGATTCAAGTGAGGCGCTATGCCACGACCGGCGGTGCGCGACTTCTTGCCAGACCGCGTTCATCCGCCTAGGCAAAGCTTTCTCGACAAGCTCATTTTCTGAATATACCCTTCCAAGAAGCTCTGGAATCGAATTCTATAGATTTGAATCAAATGGAAGAGACAGAAGGAGAGAAACTATGCAGCGCAAGGCGTCGGCGGTTTGGCAGGGCGGTTTGAAAGATGGGAAGGGCACCATCTCAACAGAAAGTGGCGTGCTAAAGCAAACGCAATACTCGTTCAGCACGAGGTTTGAGAATGGGGTCGGCACCAATCCGGAAGAGCTCCTCGCCGCGGCTCACGCCGGCTGTTTCACCATGGCCCTCTCCGCGCAACTTGGCAACGCCGGCATGACCGCAAGCAAGCTGGAGACGACTGCAACAATTACGCTCGACAAGCTCCCCGACGGTTTCGCGATCACTAAGAGCCATCTCGACCTCGTCGCGCGTGTTCCGGGGGCGGACAAAGCGAAATTCGACGCCGCCGTGAAAGCCGCCGAAACCGGCTGTCCCGTATCGAAACTCTTCAAGGCAGAAATCAGCGTGAACGCACGCCTCGAATCCTGAGCGCTATGGCGCTCTCGTCGAACGTTCTCATTGGACGTTCTCATCGAGAGGGCCAAACAGGTACAATGCCCCACATGCTTTCAGCTCCGGGAGCGTTCGCTGCAGGTGTCGCGATCTTTTTGATCGTGCTCTGGGACGCGTTCGAGGCCATCATTCTCCCACGCCGCGTCACGCGAAAGTTCCGCCTCGCTCGCCTTTTTTACCGGTCTACCTGGAAAACGTGGAAATTCGTGATATGCCTCATCCCCAAGCCCAAGGCCCGTGAAGACTTGCTGGGATTCTACGGCCCGCTCTCGCTCCTTGTTCTGGTAGGAGTCTGGGCTGCTGGCCTCGTGCTCGGCTTCGGCCTTATGCAATATGGCGCCGGGTCCGCGGTGGTCGTGACGGGCGGCCAGCCTGGTTTCCTGACGGATATCTATCTCAGCGGCACGACCTTCTTCACGCTCGGCCTGGGCGATGTCATTCCGCGCTCCGGCTTGTCCCGCGCCCTGGTGGTCACAGAAGCCGGTTTTGGCTTCGGATTTCTTGCTGCCGTCATCGGCTATTTGCCTTTCATCTACGGATCGTTCTCCAAGCGCGAGGTGAATATTTCCCTCCTCGATTCGCGCGCCGGCACGCCACCCACCGCCGGCGAATTGCTTCGCCGCCACGGCTACACCCACGGCCAGGACGCCCTCCGTGTTCTCCTCAAGGAATGGGAGCATTGGTGCGCCGAGCTGATGGAGAGCCATCTCTCGTATCCGGTGCTCGCCTATTTTCGCTCCCAGCACGACAACCAATCGTGGATCGCTTCGCTCACGGCGATTCTGGACGCGTGCGCTCTCATCATCGTGGGTATCGAGGGCGCTTGTGAGAAACAGGCCGAGCTTACCTTTGCGATTGCGCGTCACGCCGTCGTCGACCTCTCGCAAGTCTTCGGCACCGCGCCCCATCCGCTGCCGCACGACCGGCTGCCAGGACAGGCTTTGCGTCAAATCCGCGACATCCTGGCCCAACACGGCATGAAACTCCATGACGGAGAAGAAGCCGACCGCAAACTCATTGCATTTCGCAAAATGTATGAGCCCTACATCTATGCGCTGGCCAATTATTTGAACCAGACGCTGCCGCCCTGGATTCCCGTGAAAAAAGGCAAAGACAACTGGCAGACCACGGCCTGGGCGCAGTCCGCGGGGGTCATCGATAAAGACGTGGCCACAGTCGTCGCCGACGACCATTTCTAGTCTTCTTGGACTGCGGCGTGACGCCGCTTTTCTTCGTTTCCTCGTTTTTCTGGAGAAATACAATGAAGGCCGTTCTCGTTCGCGAATTCGGGGGTCTCGAAGTCCTGAAGCTCGAAGAAATCCCCACGCCAAAGCCTGCCGCCGGACAAGTTCTCGTTCGTATCCGCGCCGCAGGTGTGAATCCCTACGACACCTACATGCGCGCGGGCACCTACGCCGTCAAACCGCTGCTTCCCTACACGCCGGGCTCTGATGGCGCTGGCGTCGTTGAGGCCATCGGCGACGGCGTGAAAAAAGTGAAGCCGGGCGACCGCGTCTACACCGCGAAAACCGTTTCGGGGGCATACGCGGAATACGCCCTCGCGCTGGAAGAGCAAGTGCATTCCCTGCCCGACAAAATCAGTTTTGGCCAGGGGGCAGGCGTGTGGGTTCCGTGCGGGACCGCGTATTTTGCGCTCCATCACTCCGCCGAGGCGCACTCTGCCGAAACCGTCCTGGTGCATGGAGCGAGCGGCGGAGTCGGCACTGCGGCAGTACAGATGGCGCGCGCCATGGGCCTCACCGTCTTCGGCACGGCCGGAACGCAGAAAGGCCTCGACCTCGTAAAACGCGAGGGCGCGCATCAGGTTTTCGATCACGGCAAGACGGGTTATCAGGAAGAGATACTGAAGGCGACCGGCGGGCGCGGTCTGGACATCATTCTGGAAATGCTCGCCAATGTGAACCTTTCGACCGATTTGAAACTTCTCGCCAGGAATGGCCGTGTGATCATCATCGGCAATCGCGGCGAGATCGGCATCAATCCACGCGACCTGATGTCGCGGCGAGCCTCGGCTCGGGGCTTCACGCTCTGGGCCATCACGCCCGCGGAAGAAGCGGAAATTCATGCGGGCCTGATCGCCGGCCTCGAAAACGGAACGCTGCGCCCGGTCGTCGGCAAAGAGCTGCCTCTCGCCGAAGCCGCTCGCGCCCACAAAGAAATCCTGGAGCCCGGCGCCGCGGGGAAAATCGTCCTCCTTCCTTAATGTAGTGTTCGAACGTGCCGCGCACGGCGGGACGGCGTGGCCGCGGGCCAAATTCTTTTGAGCTCATTACGGCCGAAAACATGCCGTATAATCGGGTTTCTCAAATTATTGGCCGGGAAAGGCCCTAGCGGGGAGCGGAACCACTCTCATCGTGCACATCGCCCTTTTACTCTCGGTTGTTCTCGCGGCGCAGAACCCCATCAGCCACTATTGGCACAAGATCACCGATAGAACCTTTGCCGGCATCTACCACGCCAATGCCTTCGACCTCGCGATGATGATTCCTTATTTCATCGTCCTTTTCGTCCTTGCGGTCTACGGCCTGCACCGTTATTGGCTGGTCTACGACTATTTCGTCTATTCGAAAAATGTCCCCCCGGCTCCGCCGCCGGTGGAAAAGTGGCCCCGCGTCACCGTGCAGTTGCCGATCTTCAACGAGCGCTACGTCATCGAGCGTCTCGTCGAAGCTGTCTCGCGCTTCGACTACCCGCGCGAACTGCTTGACGTACAGGTGCTGGACGACTCCACGGACGAGACCTGCGAAGTCGCCCGCGCTTGTGTCGAGCGCCACGCCGCACAGGGCATGCCCATCGTTTACATTCATCGCAGCAACCGCGAAGGCTACAAAGCCGGCGCCTTGGAAAACGGCCTGAAAACCTCCAAGGGTGAGTTCGTCGCCATCTTCGACGCCGACTTTCTCCCCGAACCCGATTTTCTTCGCCGCACGATTCCTTATTTCATGACTCCGGATGGCGGCAGCAAAATCGGTATGGTGCAAACACGCTGGACATATCTCAACAGCAACTACTCGCTGCTGACCAACGTGGAAACGATCCTCCTCGATGGCCATTTCGTCGTCGAGCATGGCGCGCGTTCCCGCCGCGGCACTTTCTTCAATTTCAACGGCACCGCCGGCGTGTGGCGCCGCAAAGCCATCGACGATGCCGGCGGCTGGGAGCACGACACCCTCACTGAAGACACCGATCTTTCTTATCGCTCGCAGCTCAAAGGCTGGAAGTTTCTCTACGTCCCGCAAATCGAGTGCGCTTCCGAGCTTCCCGTGGACATGAACGGCTTCAAAGCCCAGCAGGCGCGGTGGGCCAAGGGCTTGATGCAAACCGCGAAAAAAATCCTACCAAGAGTTTTGAAGTCGGATGCGCCCTGGCACGTTAAGGCCGAAGCCTTTTTTCACCTTACCGGCAACATCAGCTACCCGCTCATGATCGTGCTCTCCACCATGTTGCTGCCCGCGATGATCGTGCGCTTCTATCAAGGTTGGATTCAGATGCTGGTGATCGATCTGCCGCTTTTCCTCGCTTCCACGTGTTCCATTTCCAGCTTCTATCTCGTGGCGCAAAGAGAGCTTCGTCCCAAAACGTGGCGCCGTACGTTTCTCTACATGCCCTTCGTCATGGCCACGGGGATCGGCATTTCCGTGCGCAACGCGCAAGCCGTCATCGAAGCGCTGCTCGGCAAAAAAAGCGCATTTGCGCGCACGCCCAAATTCAATATCGAAGGCAAGCAGGGCACTTTCGCGACAAAATCGTACAGGAACAAAGCCGGCTGGATGCCCTATGCGGAAATTCTTTTGGGCTTGTACTTCTCTTCGACTGTGATCTACGCCATCCTCAACGAAAACTACGCTACCGTGCCGTTCCTGCTGCTCTTTGTCTGGGGTTACCTCTACACCGGCGCGATGTCCCTCGGCCAAACGTACTTCGCGCGTCTCCGCTTCGGCGTCAACGCCCCCGAAATGCGCCCCGCCACTTCCGGCGCACCGGGCTTCTGATTCTCTTAAATAGAACTGACGCTCAGGTCGGCAGCCTTTCGCTTTTCGCGTGTGCCATGTCGCCATCAAAGCTACACTGCCCGAAAGGCGGACGCTCCGTGGAATACCTCTCCTTCAAGAATGGCGATGTCGGCTTGCACGCTGTCGCTGCGGGCCCGGAAGATGGCCCCGTCGTCGTCCTGCTCCACGGCTTTCCTGAATTCTGGTATTCGTGGCACAGACAAATCGAGCCGCTGGCGGCCGCTGGCTTTCGCGTCATCGTGCCCGACCAGCGCGGGTATAACCTCAGCAGCAAACCCGCCGGCGTCTCTTCGTATGCCATGCCTGAGCTCGTCTCCGACGTCATCGCCATCGCTGATCAACTTGGCCAGGAAAAAATCCATCTCGCCGGACATGACTGGGGCGCCGCCGTTGCCTGGAGCATCGCCCTCTTGCACCCGCAGCGCATCGCCAAGCTCGCTGTCCTCAACGTTCCTCATCCGTCGGTGATGCGCAAGTTTCTCTGCACACATCCGCGTCAACTGCTCCGCAGCTGGTACATGTTTTTCTTTCAACTCCGGTGGCTGCCGGAAGCCCTGTTCTCCTCTTTCAACTATCGCATCGGCACAAGATCGCTGCTCCGCTCCAGCCGCCCGGGCACCTTCTCCCCCCACGATCTCGCCCAATACCGCGCCGCGTGGTCACAGCCAGGCGCCCTGACTGCCATGTTCAATTGGTACCGCGCGCTCTTTCGCACTCGCGCCAAATTTCCAGACAAAACCGTCCGCGTTCCCACGCGCATCCTCTGGGGCGAGCGCGACGATTTCCTCCTGGCCGAAATGGCTCACGAAAGTCTGCGCTACTGCAACGACGCTGAACTTTTCACCTTCGCCAACGCCACACACTGGCTCCAGCACGAAGAACCCGCTCGCGTCTCGGAGCTGCTGATCGATTTCTTCCGCATCTAGGCGCCCCCCATCGGCCAATTCCCTCCATCGCAGTTGCGTCATTTTCATAACTCGCGGGCATCGCATCACTCCGGTTTAGACTTCGTGCTGGCAGTCTAGAGTCTGTACCGTGCGTCGGGCCGGCTTCCGGTGGTGTTCAATTGTGGACAGTCTCGTTTCCTGGCTGGTGCTAAAGTTTTTGCCGTTGGTACGTCCCGGATTATTTTTGGAGGCTGGAATGGCAAGGCTCATCGGACTGCTCGGAGTGGTGTTGTTGTTTTCTGCCCCGTCTTTTTCCCAAGATAGACAAGGCCAAGACAAAAAGGACAATGCGCAACGCGACAAGACTCAAGTTGGAGGCGGGCACGTTCCTGCTCGTGGTCCTGCCCCTGCCCGGGCGCGTGACTCCGCCCGGACACCTGACTCTGCTCGGACTCCTGCTCCTACCCCCGTCCGGGCCGCTGCCCCCCAAAACAATCGCGCGGACGACCGCGCTCAGCAAAATACGCAAAGGCCCAGCTATCGCGATCAATCCGGGCATCCGGATGTGCCGCATGTCCACGCCAGCAACGACCAATGGGTGGGACATGACTCCGGCCGTGGTGATCCTAACTACCATCTCGATAATCCCTGGGCACACGGACACTTTTCGGGTGGATTTGGCCCGGATCATGTCTTCCGACTTGCGGGAGGGAACAGGGAACGTTTCGGGTTTGGCGGCTTTTTCTTCAGCGTTGCGCCATACGACTACGACTATTCCAATGGCTGGCTATGGGACTCTGACCAGATCGTGTTTTATGAGGATCCAGATCACGACGGCTGGTACCTCGCCTATAACGTCAGGCTCGGTACTTACATTCACGTTTCGTATCTCGGCTAAGACTAAGAAGTCCGGGGGGGAGCCAAGATAGCTATGCAACAATCGGGTGAGATCGTGACGTCTCTGAATTCTTGATCGATTTCTTCCAAGCATAGTGCTCGGTTGTGTCTGCCATCACCAACGAGACATCTCGGATCTCATTCAAAGCAGAGCAATACAATCTCCGGGCTAGAGCCAAAGCGCAGCGGCGGCCCCCAAGTCCCTGCACCGCTGGAGGTGTAGACCTGCATCTTTCCGATCCGGCTGAGCCCGTACGCGAACTGGCGGTAAATCCGCCGGACCAACCAGGTCCAGGGGATAAACTGCCCGAGATGAGTGTGCCCCGAGAGTTGCAACGAAAATCCAGCCTCGGCCGAGATGTGCGGGCGATCCGGCGCGTGCGTCAGAAGAATGCTGGCGCGATTCCGGTCTACACCGATTTGCTGCAGGACCGCACGCAGATGCTCGTCCTGAGTGGCGTGTTTGTAAGGCACGCCGACGATCTGCAAGCCGTCTGCTTCCACTTTCTCGTTCTCAAGTACGCGAACTCCAGCGCCGGAGACGGCTCGTAGGTACTTGGAGTCGTCCCCGAACTGCTCGTGATTCCCCGCAATAAAATAGGTGCCCTGCGGCGCGCGCAGCTCGCGCAATGGTTCAGCGGCTCGCACTGTATCGATCGCTGTGCCATCGTACAAATCGCCGGCAACAAAAACCACGTCGGGCTTCTCCCGCATCGTCTTGGCCACGATCCGCCTCAGAAACCGGCCGTTTCGAACGTGCCCAAGGTGCAGATCGCTGAGCAGCACGGCCCTTCGCCCGCGCCAGGCCTGCGGCAGATTCTCCAAGCGGACGGTGATCCGCCGAACCCTCGTCCAGCCTGCATTCACCAAGCCTGATAAGCTCAACACTACTGACGCTCCGAACAACACCTCCACCATCCGATGGAAATTCACGTTCATTCCCGCCAGCCGTGCGATTCCGAAAATAACCCAGGATAGGCATGCTGCGAAAAAGGAGAAACTCAACCATCCAAGCCAAGCGGCGGCGACCCGATACGTGCCTCGCAACAACGCATTTGTGTAGCGAAAGGCCAGGAGCGACGTTGCTAAAAAGCTGACGGACAGGACGCCCACGACGATCTTGAGCCACAACGCCACAGGGGGATCATTCCCCGCCGGCGAAAACGTCCAGGTCTCGTAGAGGAAAAAATGAAGCAGAAACAACACCGATTGAAAAAACGCGATGAAGCCTATGATTCCTGCTCGTATCCGCATCTATGATTGGATTCCTCAAGTCCCAAAAACGGTATTCATCTGCTCCGAAATGGAGGACGACAGCGTGCGTGGCTGGGCGGGGCGGTTGTCCTGTTTCGTGACAATTTCGGCCAACCACTC
>DATNLB010000194.1:0-6459 GCA_035603095.1 Candidatus Acidiferrales bacterium | reverse complement strand
ACTGCCAGCGCGTTGGCGCCGCAGGCCTGGGCGACTGCACGTACCGAATTCGGAGAGCCGATGAGCTTTGCAACCTCCGTGTAGCTTGCGGTCGAGCCCGCGGGAATTTTCCGCAGCGATTGCCAGACGCGCTGCTGAAAGGCGGTTCCGCGGACATCGAGAGGAAGATCGAGGCCGAGTGCCGGCGCTTCGACAAACCCGACCACTTTCGCGACGAGCCGCTCAAAACCGGCGTCACCGCCGATGAGATTGGCTTTCGGAAACTGGTCCTGCAGATCGCGCGCAAGCGAGTCCGGGTCGTCCCCCAGAAGAATGGCGCAGATACCACGGTCGCTTTGAGCTACGAGGATCGAGCCCAGAGAGCATTCGCCCACAGCGAAGCGGATGTCCGTTTGAGCTCCCCCGGCGCGATAGTTTGAAGGTGTCATACCCAATACCTGATTCGAGGTTTCATAGAAACGGCTGTTCGAGTTGTAGCCCGCGTCGTAAATTGCTTCCGTCACCGTATCGCTCTTGTTGAGCGACTTTCGCACGAGGTTGTCGCGGTGTGCGGCCGCGTACTCTTTGGGCGTAAGCCCCGTTGCCGCCTTGAATACGCGGTGAAAATGATAGGTGCTCAAGCCGACGTGCTGTGCCAGCAATTCGAGGCTGGGCGGCGTTTCAGAGCTTTCGATCAGGCGACATGCGGAAGCAATCTTCTCTGCATGCTGCTCGACCGGCGACGCCTGGTCCGGCTTGCAGCGTTTGCAGGGACGGAACCCCGCTTTTTCCGCGTCTTCGCAAGTCCCGTGAAACTGTACGTTTTCAGGTCTGGCGAGACGAGCCGCACAAGAGGGGCGGCAGTAAACACCCGTCGTCTTGACGGAATAATAAAACTTCGCCTGGGGATCGCGAGCTACCACGGAGGCCCAACGGGGATCGTTTTCCGCGATCGTTGCGAGCGAATTTTTCGTTGAGATGCTCATGTGTGTTCCTTTTAACTCGTCCTTACAAGTACGAATCTAACAGCGATTCCAGCCTCTGCCACTCCGCTTCTTGCTTTCAAATTCCGCCCGGTTTGATACTTAAGCGGCGCAACAACATGCGGGCCGTTTTTCGCCAGTGAACGAATACGTGGTGCTGTCAACGAATCGAACTAGGAATCGAACGACCGCATTGAGAGCCCCAGTGCCCGGTGAATTGGTCACTTGGCTGAAAAACGCCCGTTCCTCTCTTGTGCCGACGCCTGCCACCGCAGACAACAGCCAATCGACGGAACGCCGACCTCTCGCTCATGTGGTTTTCAAGACCCTGGGGCGTTCACACTGACCGGCAGGCGGGCTGGCGGATCAATCAAGTTGCGATGACGACCTTGCCAATGGTCCGCGCAGTCTCAACGAGCGCATGGGCGGCCCTCATCGTTTCGCCCGTCAGACCGTCCAGTCGGGTGTTCGCAATTGCGCGCACGCGTCCTGCCACGACGAGAGCTGCTACATCTTCGAGAATCCCGCCCTGGCTCTTGAAGTCACGCCCATTCAGAATCTTGCTGAATACCATTTCCATGTGCAGCGATGCGGACTTCAGCATGAGGGCATTTGCGTCGATTGACAGAGACAGATCTACGACGGAGAGATGCCCGAATGGGCGGAGTAAGTTGGCGATCCAACCAAGATTGTCGGCGGTTTTGGCTGTGGAAAGCACCATATCTATCTGCGAAATGTGAGCTGACGCCAGTTGGTCCTCAATGTCCCTCGCGTGATCAATGACGAGGTCGGCTCCCATGTCCAGGCACCATTGGCGGGATTCCGGACGCGATGCGGTACTAATGACAAAAGCCTTTGTCTTCGCCTTCAGGAGCTGCGTCGCGAGCGAGCCGACTCCTCCAGCACCGCCAACGATAAGTACACGGCCGACCCCAGTCGGCAGGGCACCTTGATCCCGGAACATGGCCTCCCAAGCTGTGAGCGCGCCGATCGGAAGGGACGCCGCGTCGACAAAAGAGAGCTGGTCAGGAATCTTGGCGATGATCCGAGAGTCAACAGCTAGGCGCTCCGCCCACGAACCATCTCGCGACAAGTCTCCAGTACCAAAAACCCGATCCCCAGCCTTGAAGTTTCGGACTGCGGACCCGGTCTCAATGACAACTCCGGCAAATTCCCATCCGAGAAGGACGCGACCGCCCGGCTCGGCACTGCGCGTCCTACGAAAGAACGTTTCACCTGGGTTAATCGCGATCGCGTGAATCTCAACCAATACGTCGAACTCACGGACCGTGGGCTCCGCAACTTCCTGTAGTCCTATTGCGAAGTTGTCGAGAGTGTGTGCCGTCTCGTAAACCAGGGCCTTCATAGTACGAATCTCTCAGTAAATGTGAGCTTGATACCCGCTAACGGTCCTCCTAGTTGCTGGAGTCGTCCACCGATTGCCAGCGATCCGAGATCTACGCAGGCTAGGCCAACCTGCTCTATAAGCGCTTTGATCGGCTTCTTGGCTTCATCGTCGTCACCAGAGACGCAAAGAAGAGTACGGGGCTTAGATGGGGAAAAATCAGAGATCCAGGACATCGGCACAGAGTTGAAGGCTTTCACGACATTTGCTCCGGGTGCAAGGTCCGCGACGATTTCACTGGAGGTGCGCCCAGAGATATCACCTAAGGTCAAAGGGCTATAGCTGGCAATCCGATTGGTGGCATCTACGAGGATGCGGCCTTTCCAGTCGGCGACAGAGAACAAAGCCGCTTGCACGCTGGACCACCTTACAGCTAGAACCACCAGGTCTTGCTCCGCAGCTTGCTGAGGAGTCCCCGCTTCTGCTCCAGGACCGAGCTCTTTGACGAGCGAGACGAGTGAATCTGGGCCCCGCGAGTTGCTGAGCACCACCTGATGTCCATACGGCAGCACATGTTTGGAAATGGTTTGGGCAACGGCGCTAGCCCCGATAAAGCCGATTTTCATTCGAATACCCCCTTTCGCCAGTCGTGATTCGAAGAGTTATTGAGTGCGGTAGCCGTCGCGGAAAAATTCTGCAGGCGACTTTGGCTTGTGACCAATGAGTGACTCCAAGTCCTTGGTTTGCTCGTCCCATTCACCCGCATTCATGTTGCGGACCCACTCAAGTACGAACTGCGCAATAAAATCTGGAACGCCCTTGCTAATGGACTCCAGATATTCCGCGTCGGAAATGGCGACGTACGGCACCTTTGTTCCCTGAATCTTTGAGAGGATGTCGGCGATGTCGGAGAAGGAGACGGCAGGGTCGCCGGTCAGCGAGTACCTCTTGTTCTCGTGCCCCTCTCCGGCTAAAATCGCCGCGTGCGCTGCTGCCAAGTCGTCTCGGGTCGCCGCAGCAAATTTTCCGTTGCCGGCTGGGACACGGACGCCTAGTTCCTGCGCTTTCGGTCCGATGTAGAAGCCGAGAACATCGAGGAAGGGAGGATGGTAGGCGAATGTGTAGGCAAGCCCCGAGACCGTCAGCTTCTCTTCGGTGAAGATGTCTTCCTCGGTTATCTCCTTCATCTGCACGCCGGAATTCTTCTTACGGAATATCGGCATATAGACGACGTGGTGGACGCCTCGATCGATCGCTGCATCAATGACATTTGCATGAGCGGTCTTTCGATCTGTAAAGGCGTGGGTTGAAGTCAGCATGAGTTTTTCAACGCCAACAAAGGCGCCGGAGAGCGACGCCGGGTCCAGGTAGTCTGCCCGCCGTAATTCCACACCCAGGGCGGCCAGGTCCTCGGCTTTAGCTGGATCACGGACGAGTCCGACCAGTTGGTTCGCGGGAACCCTCTTCAGCAAATGGAGAAGTGTCTTTCTTCCGATATCCCCACTTGCGCCCGTTACTAAAAGTTTGCCCACTGTAAATATCCTTTCGCGTCCCCGCGCCATTTCTGGATCTATCGGTTCAGATGTATGCGCGAGCCGAATGGATGCACAAAAAATTTCAAATGTTCGGCCTCCCCTGGCACCGATGGTTTGAATATGGGAATCGGGTGCTTCCAGTCATCCTGCGGTTCGACAAGAAATATTTGCATCCAAGGACGGAGTGCCGACATCTGAATCGATAGGTTCAGAATAACTTACGATAAGACCGCTCAGGCCTATTCTGCAGGAGAAAAGAAAACTATGTCGAATTCAGTTCTCGATCTATCGAGAGAGTTCGCGGATCGCCGCGTTCTCGTCACAGGAGGTTCCCGAGGCATCGGGGCGGCCATCGCTCAACGTCTCCTTGACGGAGGCGCTTCGGTGGTAGTCGTCGCGCGCAATCGCCATGAACAGACTCCGAAGGGCGCGACCTTCATTAAAGGTGACATCCTCACGCCGGAGGGATGCAAGAAGATCGTCGAAGAGTCAATCAAGGTACTTGGCGGACTCGACATTCTCGTGAACAACGCCGCCGCCGCAAAGCTGAGACTTCCGAACTCGGAAGCGATCACGGACGCCGACTGGCAGGAAACGATAGCGTCGAATCTCTTGTCTGCCGTTCGCATCACGAATGCCGCGCTACCTACGCTGAAGCAGGCCAAAGACGCCTCGATCCTCATGATCTCGTCTGGGAGCGACCTGCCAGGGAACGGTCCACTGGTGCACTATGGATCTAGCAAAGCCGCGCTGAATTACTACACGAAGGCGCTCGCGAAGGAACTTGGCGCGGCGAACAAGATCCGCGTCAATACCGTTACTCCGGGCGGGGTCGAGACACCGGGTGGCGACATTATCCGCAACGAGATCATGGCGGCAATGGGGGCGCCTCCCGGAGCAGCCGCGGCTATGGTTCCGCTTGGACGACTGGGATTGCCGTCGGATATTGCGGAAGCTTCAGTGTTCTTGCTGTCGCCCCGCGCCATCTGGATCACGGGACAGAACTTCCACGTCAACGGGGGCTTCACTTTCTAGATTAATCTGTGACCCGAAGGGGCTCAGGCTCGCTGCCGCCGGCGAGCTTGAACCTCTTATGGCGCCAGTCGGGAGCCACTGTCTTCATAGCCCATGTAGCGAAGGGCGGTATCGACGATTCGAGTCAGTTCTGCTTTGGTGGCTCCGCTGGCGTGCTGTACACCAAGCCCCTGGATGAGCGCCGCAACGTAGCGGGTCAATGCCGCGGGGTCCACATCTGCTCCCAGATCTCCAGACTTTTTCGCTTCCTCGAATCGCTTTCTCGCGAGCGACAGCCCGTCCCTCCTAGTCTGAATGAGCCATTGTTTGATTGGGTCTGCCTCGTCTCCAACCGCCAACGCTCCATGCACCGATAGGCAACCTTTGGGATTCCCCGGAGTCGCCAGGAAATCCACGGTGCCACGAAGCGATGATTCGATTACTTCCCTAATCGTAGGCTTCCCAAGAGCTTCGCGTATGTATCCCTGATACGTGTCGATGTAGCGCCCGAATGCCTTTTTGAAAAGTTCTTCCTTGTTGCCAAAAGCAGCCCACATGCTGGAGCGATTGATCCGCATGGCGTCAGTCAAGTCCTTGAGAGTGGCTCCCTCGAAACCCTTTTCCCAAAATACGCGCATCGCTGCATCCAGCGCAGCCGTCGTGTCGAACTCTCTCGGGCGGCCCATCTTCGGATTGTCGGTCCTCTTGGCCATACAACCTATTTGATGCACATCTGGACCAAAAAGGCTAAAAGTTTTTGAATTCCTGGCTGTAGATTTTTCAGGATGCGCTCTCGTTGCCTCAAGCAGGTTAGCGGCTCACGCATATGGATCGTCCCAACCGCCGAATGCGTGCTGATGGGCCGCAAGGTCTACATTGCGCCCGCGAAATCTCACGCCCTCGATTTCTAAACGGAGTCGCTGTTCTGCTCCCGCCTCAAAACGAAGTTTAATCGCGCCGCCCGCCCCAACCACCCGCTGCCACGGAATCGAATGTCCAGATGTAACGCGCAGAAGCCGCGCGACCGCCCGGTGATAAAGAGGGTATCCGGCGGCAGCGGCCACTTGACCGTACGTCGCGACCTTGCCCTTCGGAATCGAGAGAATTCTTTGTCGAAACGCCGCATCCCGAAGCTCGTTCGGGCGAGCGCCATCCTTGAATAACGCGGCGAATCAGTTTTCGAGAAAGTGCGGTCGGTGTTTTTGGGGTCACAGACAACCAATGCGTGTTCCGGATTGTCGATGTACACGGCGGCTTCAAATTCAAGAGTGGATGGTCGCGCGGCCGGGAGCATCCGGATAATATTGAGGAGCCTCGCGGCGATCGTACATTCCATAGTCTCGGACAATACGAATCCGCCTGAAGCGTATACCGTCGAGCAGTCTCGCAGTAGAATCCTCGAAAGTTTGTGCCGCCGCGCTGTCCTGCCATGTGAGCATGACTACATAATCGCCCGGCGTGAGAACGGCGTCGAAAATGTCCCACGAAAGGACACCAATGAAGGGCGGAAGCCCCAACCGCTCCGCGTAATCCACAGGATCATTCGTGGTCTTACCGTCTCCCGTTCGCTTCGCATCGATCAGCATCACCGTAGTCCCCTCGC
>DATNLB010000418.1:0-6134 GCA_035603095.1 Candidatus Acidiferrales bacterium | reverse complement strand
CAGAACCGCCCGCAAATCCGCGTAATCCCCCGTTCGGTAAAGCGTCCGCAAGCTATCCGCGATTTTTCCTCGCTCCAGCGCTTTGCCGGTTTCTACGGCGATTCCGGAGGGTAAGCCGGACAGAACTTGGCCATCTTCCCTGACGATGCGGATCGCCGCTATCTTAGGTTCTTCCTTCTCAACACTAGTCACGGAAGTGCTTGGAGGCGCCTGCGCGCGTGTCGGCGCTGCTCTCGTCAGAAGCGCAAGCGCGAAAATGACTCGCAATCCATTGGCCACGCCCGATTTCATGTTTCCATTCGCTCAGACGAAGGGTAGCATAGCGGCGTTGCCTGCCCTGTCCACTTTGGCGCTATCATGTAGCTTAGCAGGCGCGTCCGCTGTGCCTGTCGGGACCGTACCTTTCGTGAACGATTCTCTCCAGGAAAAATACTCACGCCAGATGCTTTTCGCTGGGATTGGCCCGGAAGGGCAGCAGCGGCTGCTCGCCTCCCGCGCGGCGATCGTCGGCTGCGGCGCAATCGGCGCTGCTGCTGCCAATCTTCTCGTTCGCGCCGGCGTCGGGTACCTAAGAATCATCGACCGCGATTTCGTTGAGCCCTCGAACTTGCAGCGGCAGACCCTCTTCGATGAGTCCGACGCTCTCAACGTCCTTCCAAAGGCCGTCGCTGCGCAGCGCAAGCTGCGCTCCATCAATTCGGGCGTCGCCGTCGAAGGGGTTGTCGCCGATTTAAGCCCGCGCAACGCCGAAACTCTTCTCGCGGGAGTCGATCTGCTCCTCGATGGCACCGACAATTTCGAAACTCGCTTCTTAATCAACGATGTGGCCGTGAAATCCAGCACGCCTTGGATCTACGCAGCGGGCGTCGCCAGTTACGGGCTGACCATGACCATTCGTCCCGGTGCGACGGCCTGTCTTGCCTGTCTCCTCGAAACCGGCAGCACCGCCCAGGGCCTCGAGGAAACCTGCGACACCATCGGTGTCCTGGGGCCGATCGTCAATCTGATCGCCTCGCTGGCAGCCGCCGAAGCCTTAAAACTCCTCTCCGGCCACCCGGAGGCTCTTCATGGACGCTTGCTTTCTTCTGACGTCTGGACCGGCCGCTTGCAATCCATCGGTGTGGCGCGCAACCCCGAATGCCGCGCCTGCGCCAAGCGTGATTTCACCTATCTGGGAGGAGAAGCCCAGCCCCACATCACCATGTGCGGTCGCGATTCCGTTCAGATTCATGAACGCACCCGGGCTCTCGACCTCGGCGTTCTCGGACTTCGCTTGAAGCCTCTCGTCGACGACGTGCGTCAGAACGATTTTCTGCTTCGTTTCCGAATCGCGCCTTACGAAATGACCGTCTTCGCGGACGGCCGCGCCATCCTTAAGGGCACCAAGGATCCCGCCGTGGCGCGCTCACTCTACGCCAAGTACATCGGCGCCTGATCTCGCACTTCTCTTCCACTTGGGAATTTGCAATTTAGCGAACGTGGCCGGAGCGTCCGAAAGAGCTGCGCATGTTCGATCGGTCGAGGTTTTCACGCAGATTCATCAGCGTAAGGAAAGTGCTCAATATTCGCGCCTTCAGGTCGTCCGTCAGGTGCAGGCCGCTGGTCGCCACGCGCGCCAGGCATTCCCCGTTCTCCGTGATGAACTTCATGATTTCACGCTGGCGTTCCTGCGGCGCGTTGCCCAGCGCCGTCTCCCGCCGCATCTCCGAGCAGCTGGTCTCCAGCGTAAGCGTGAAGTGCAGGACGCAGAACCGCCGCTCGGCGAGTGCCGGTGGCGTATCGTTCTTGCATCCCGCAATTTGACAAGACGTTCCCATAAGGCCGATGGCGCTGAACGATAGGTTACATCCCCGGCGAGGAAAATCCAGTGTGCATCGCGGGGGTAGTACGAATCTTACATGACTCGCTGCTCGGCGTCCCGCGCCATTGGACGGCCGCCAGGCCCGGAAAAGTTTGTGAATTCCATTGACAGGAGTATGCAGTAGCGTGTATAAAAATACAGGGGCCATAGGCCCTCGCTACCCATGAACACGCACAAGACTTTTCGTCACGGTCAGATCCTCCGCCTGGTGTCCGACCAGCGGATTGCTAATCAGGAAGAACTGCGCCGCGGGCTGGCTGCGCAAAAACTCCGCGTTACTCAGGCCACCCTTTCGCGCGACCTCCAGGAACTCCGGCTGATAAAGACGCATGAAGGCTACAAGTCCTCCGCCGCGTTGCCCGAAGAGCCCGCACCTCTGCCACCGCTCGCCCGCGCCCTCGGCGAATTTCTTCTCGATATCCGCCCCGCGGAAAATCTTCTCGTTTTGAAGACGCCTCCGAGCGGTGCACAGCCCCTGGCTGCCGCCGTCGATGGCGCCAAATTCCCGGAAATTGCCGGAACCATCGCGGGTGACGATACCGTCCTGATCATCACACCCAACAAGAAATCCCGTGAGTCCCTCCAGAAGAAGATTGAAGCCCTGGTGAAATGAGGAATCCCCGCCAAGTCGCGGTTGTAGGTGTCACCGGCTATAGCGGTCTCGAGCTGGCGCGCATTCTTCTGCGCCACCCCGCTCTTCCGCCGCCGGTCTTCTACGTTCGCGAAACGAACGGCGCGAAATGCCTCGCCGAACTCTTTCCCCAGTTCCGTGGCTGGGGCGAAGCGCCCCTTCGGCCTCTTTCGCTTGACGCTATCACTTCCAGCAGCGCGGGCGCCGCGTTTCTTGCGACTCCTCATGAAGTTTCTCGGGAATTGGCTCCCGCCTTGATTAAGGCGGGTCTCCGCGTCGTTGATTTGAGCGGAGCATTCCGCTTTCACGAAGCGGAAACCTTTACCTCCTGGTACCAGCTGCCCGCGCCCCACGCCGCATGGCTTTCCGAAGCTGTCTACGGTATTCCTGAGCTCTACTCCAACGAAATTGCCAAGGCTCGTTTGGTTGCGAACCCCGGCTGTTATGCGACCAGCGTGATTCTTGCCCTCCGCCCTCTTACGCAAGCAGGCTTGCTTGCTTCCGGCGCCGGCGTCGTTTGCGATTGCAAATCCGGCGCCAGCGGCGCGGGCAAAGATCCTCGCCGCGATCTCCACTTCGTCGAAGTGGATGAAAATTTCAAGGCCTACAACCTTTTCACGCACCGCCATACGCCGGAAATTCTCGAACACACCGGTCTCGGCGAGTCGCAAGTTGTTTTCTCAACGCACCTGCTGCCCCTCGCCCGCGGCATTCTTTCCACCATCTACGTCACGCTTGGTGAGCCGCAGACCGCCGCGGATGTCGAGGCGCTCTACCGCAAGTTCTACGCCGGCCGTCCTATGATTCGCATCTGGGCTGCCGGGACGTTGCCGGAATTGCAGCACGTCGCTCACACCAATTTTTGCGACATCGGATTCGCACTGGACAACTCTGGACGCCGCCTGGTCATCGTCTCGTGCCTCGACAATCTTGGAAAAGGCGCAGCCGGCCAGGCCGTTCAGAATTTCAACCATATGTTGGGTATAGAGGAGCAAATCTCACTTCAATGAGAATCGTAATCAAATTCGCAGGAGCATTGCTCGAAGACGACGCCACGGTGCGCTCTCTCGCGCATCAGGTCGCGACGCTCGCGCAGCCCGGCCATGAAATCCTCGTCGTGCATGGCGGCGGCCGCCTTTTCACTGCCACTCTCAAGCGCATGGCTATCGAAAGCAAGTTCATTGCTGGCTTGCGCGTCACCGATCGCGAAACGCGCGATGTGGCCGTCATGGTTTTCGCGGGCTTGCTGAATAAGAAGCTGGCCGCGGCGATTTCTGCGGAAGGCCAGCCGGCCATCGGCATCTCTGCCGCCGACGCTCGTTGTTTCGTCGCGGAGCCCATGGTCCACAACGAAGTCGAAGGCAGCCTGGGTTTCGTGGGCTATCTCACCGGATTGAACGCCCGGTTTATTGACTCCCTGTGGCGCGAAGGCCTCGTGCCGGTGGCCCCTTGCCTCGGTATTGGCTCGGACAACGAACTGTACAATATCAATGCTGACCACATGGCCGCGGCCTGCGCGGAATATCTCAGCGCCGATCAGTTGATCTATCTCACCGATGTCGCCGGCGTCCTCGACGGGGAGAAAGTTCTCTCGGTCGTCACTTGCGAGGAGATTGAACGCTTGGTCCAGTGCCGCGTCGTTTCCGGCGGCATGGTTCTCAAGCTCGAAGCCGCCAAGCGTGCCATCGAAGGCGGCGTCCGCGAAGTCCGCATCGTCGGCGGCACTTCGCCCGGCGCCTTGTTGCTGGCTTCGCACGCGGCGGAATCATCCACCAATGAGGGAGTGGCCGCGATCCCTGGAACACGCGTTCTCCGTGTGCCTTTGTCCGCCGCGCAAGCGGCTCTTTCGGCGGCATGATGGAACCTTCGTCCAAAAAGAGGTCTCTGTCGCGTTCCGTGCGCAAGCCCCAATATTCATCTGCGCAAAGGACCAAAGCCGATACGCGTCTGCTCGATGCCGAGAAGTTCCTCCTGCCTACCTACAAGCGCCACCCCGTGGTCATGACCTACGGCCGCGGCGCTTACATCTACGACGCCACTGGCAAGAAGTATTTGGATTTTCTTGGCGGCATCGCCGTAAATGCGCTCGGGCATGCGCACCCGCGCATTGTGAGAGTAATCCGCCGCGAAGCGGCCCGCGCCATTCACCTCTCCAACCTATATCACCATGCCTACCAGGGCCCGCTGGCGCGCAAACTCGCCGGATGGTCAGGGATGGACCGCGTCTTTTTTTCGAACAGCGGCACGGAAGCCATTGACGGAGCGATGAAGCTCGCACGCCTCTGCGGTCGCAAAGCTGACGAAGCTCTCGGAACGACGGCGAAGAGGCACCGCTTTTTGGCGCTGGAGAATTCTTTTCATGGCCGCACCTTCGGCGCCATCAGCCTTACCTCCACCGAAAAGTACCGGTTGCCCTTCGCGCCCCTCGTCCCCGGAGTGGAATTCGTGCGTTTCAACGACGTCGCTGATCTTGAGGCGAAATTCGACGATACCGTTTGCGGCATCCTTTTAGAAACCATCCAGGGCGAAGGCGGGATCTATCCCGTTAGCGAAGTCTTCTGGAATCGCGCTCGCTCACTTGCCACGCTGCACGGCGCTCTCCTGATCGCCGATGAGATTCAATGCGGGCTTGGCCGCACCGGCCGCTTCTTCGGCTATCAAAAGTTTTCCGCGAAGCCGGACATCGTCTTGATCGCCAAGCCTCTCGCTGCCGGCCTTCCGCTCGGCGCCATTCTCACTACGGAGGATGTTGCTTCTCGTGTCTCTCCCGGGATGCACGGCACCACGTTTGGCGGCGGCCCGCTGGCTTGCGCCGTGGCCCTCGAGTTCCTGAACATCGTCGAGGACGCTAAGCTCCTCGAAAATATCCGCCTGCGCGGCGCCGAACTGCATGAGGGTCTCACGAAGCTCGCCACCAAATTCGGCTTTATCCGGGAAATCCGTGGCGAAGGCCTGATGATCGGGGTCGAACTCTCCATCGAAGGCGCGCCTTTCGTCAGCGAAGCCATGCGGCGCGGTTTGCTGATCAATTGCACTCACGATTTTACCTTGCGCCTGTTGCCGCCCTTCATCATCACCCGCGCACAGGTGCGCGAATTTCTCAGGCTCTTTGAACTCGTTCTTGCAACTACTCCAAAGCAGGCCTCCGCTTTGGATTCCGGCAATTCCGCGAATCCTAAGAGTGTTGCCCTTGCTGCGGTAAGGTGAAAAAAAAATGACCGCCACGACTCTCGTTGCTCCTGTTTCTTTGTCGAATGATCTCCTCACCGGAGCGGAGTGGAGCCCTGCGCACACGCGTGAATTGCTCCAGCTTTCGGCGGACATCAAAGCGCGCCCGGTTCGTTACGCCTCCACGCTCCACGGCAAATTCATAGCGCTGATTTTCGAGAAGCCCTCGCTCCGGACGCGGGTCACCTTCGACGTCGGCATCCAGAGCATGGGTGGTTCCGTCGTTTTCCTGGACCACACGCAGGCGTCCGCCTCTCTCGGCGCGCGGGAGTCCATCGCCGATGTCGCTCGCAACCTCGAGCGCTGGGTCCAGGGCATCGTCGCTCGCGTTTACCATCAGCGGGTCCTCGAGGAAATGGCGGCGAACGCCAGCATCCCCGTGATCAACGCGCTTTCCGACAAATTTCATCCCTG
>DATNLB010000192.1:0-5498 GCA_035603095.1 Candidatus Acidiferrales bacterium | reverse complement strand
CGTGAGTACATGGGGAGTGACTGGTGATTGGTGACTAGTGACGGTGAAGAGCCGCCGGCAAGTCTGACCGCTCAAGTCATCTTGTCACTGCACTACGAATTCGATCCTCTCTGACTGGTCTTCATTCCTGGACGCGGATGGCGTCCGCGATCGAAAAAATAAAGTCGTGTTCGCCGGAAAGCGGGCCGCGCGCGGAAATACGCACGCGCAACAGCTGGCCGCCGCCGCAGTTCACTTCGAGCAATTCACTCGCGCCACTGAAGAACTGTTGCTGCAGTGTGGCGCGGAACCGCGCGGTTCCCGGAGGAGCCACAGCATCGGGGGCGAGACGGATGGCCTCCGGCCGCAACGAGAAAATGGCAGCCCCACTAGGGCCGTCTGTAGACCACTGTAGTGGCCCACAGTTGGCCTTACCGTCCAGAATTTCGCCCCGCAGCAAGTTGGTCTGGCCGATGAACTGAGCGGTGTACGCGGTGGCGGGTTGCGCGTAAATTTCGCGGGGAGAGGCGACTTGCTCCAGCGCGCCGTCGCGCAGCAGCGCAATGCGGTCGGAGAGCGCCATGGCTTCTTCCTGATCGTGGGTGACAAAAAGAAAAGTGATGCCAAGTTCGCGTTGAAGCGCTTTCAATTCGCTTTGCATCTGCTTGCGCAGACTGGCGTCCAGCGCGGAAAGCGGCTCGTCGAGCAGGAGAAGCAGAGGACGATTGACGAGCGCGCGCGCGAGGGCGACGCGTTGTTGCTGGCCACCGCTTAATTTGGACGGACGCGAACCCGCGAACTCCTGCATCTTTACCATGCGCAACGCTTCATCGACGCGGCCGCCGATCTCCGTTGCGCAAGTTTTCTGGACGCGCAAGCCGTAGGCGACGTTTTCTCGCACACTCAGATGCGGGAACAGCGCGTAGTGCTGGAACACGGTGTTCACACGGCGCTTGTAAGGTGGAAAAGTGTCCAGCCGCTGGCCGCTCATCCAGATTTCTCCCGCGCTGGGCTGTTCGAATCCGGCGACCAGACGAAGAACGGTGGTTTTGCCGGAACCGCTTTCACCGAGCAACGTGAGGAATTCTCCCGAAGCAATGTTTAACGAAATGTTTTTCAGCACCTCGCGCGAGCCGAAGCGCTTGGCCACACCGCGAAGTTCGAGGAGTGCTTCCAATTCGGGCGAGAGCTGGTGCTGCGGGTTGGCAGCGGCGGAGTTCACTGAGCGGCTTTCACCTCGTTCCAGATTTCGTTGTACTTCGCGCGGCGAGGAACGTCCTGCCAGAAATAGATTCGCTGCATGTAGGCATCGGGGTTATCGAGGTGCAGGCCTTTGATTTCGTCAGGAGTCAGGAACTGTGAAGCCCCAGGATTGGCGGGAGTGTAGTGCGTCCTATCGGTGATCAGTTTCTGGGTTTTCGGCTCGATCATGTATTCGAGAAAGGCGTGCGCCAATTCCTTGTGGCTGCTCGCGGAGGTGATCATAAGGTGGTCGATCCATCCGGTGGTATTTTCTTTTGGGATGGTCTCGCCGATGGGAAAATTCAGCTTGCGAAGGTCATTGGTGTTCAGCGGCCAACCCATGGCCAGAACCACTTCGTGGTTCTGGAAGAGATTGGTAAGTTCTCCGCCGGTGGCCCAGATCTTTCGAATGTTGGGCTTGAGTTCGACCAATTTCTTTCTAACGGCAGCGAGCTGATCGTCCGACAGATTGTACAGTTGCGACGGGTCCGGCTTGTCGAAGCCGAGGATCTGTGCGGCGAGGTAGACCGTGGAAAGATCATCCCACACGGAGATCTTGGCTTTGAATTTCGGGTCCCAAAGAATCGCCCAGGAATCCGGGGGTTGCGCAAATACGGTGGTGTCATAAAGGAGCGGATTCGGTCCCCACATGAAAGGGACACCGTAGACCTGACCGTTGGTTTTGACAAGTGGAAGGTCCCGGAGTTTTGAGGAGAGCTGGCCGTAGGACGGCAATTTCGAAAGATCGAGCGGCTCGGCGAGGCCGGTGCGTGCGATGGAGGCGGCGACGTCGCTGGAGGGAGAGATCACGTCGTAATTCGAAGCGCTGCCGCCCCGAAGTTTCGCGACGAGTTCGTCGCTTGAGCCCATAAAGGACGCAACGATTTTACAGTGATGGCTCTCTTCGAACGCGCGTACGAAGGAATCGTCGGAATAGCCTTCCCAGACCAGCAGACTTAGCGATTCTTCTTTTCTTTTGCAAGCGCTGCATGCCAATGCGAGCGTCAGAATCGCCAGAAGAATGGCGCGAGGTCTCATTGTTCCTCCTGGTCACTTTGTATCCGCTTGATAGACCACCCGCCCGCCAACAATGGTGGTGAGAACTTTTGTCGCATCAATCCTGTGCGGATTTACGTCGAAGATATTCTGCGAAACGATGATCAGGTCGGCGAATTTTCCGACTTCGAGCGAGCCTTCCGTCTTTTCATGACGGCCGGCAAACGCTGCCCCAAGGGTGTAACCATCGATCGCCTGCGCGACTGTTAAGCGTTGCTCTGGAACGAAACCAGCCTCGGGCTTGCCATCGGCAGTCTGCCGAGTCACCGCGGTCTGAATTCCTTCCCACGGATTGAGAGTCACGACCGGCCAATCGCTGCCGAAACAGAAGTGGCCGCCGGCATCGGAAATGCTCTTCCACACCCAGGCTCGGGAAGCGCGCTCCTGTCCGACATTGTGCACCCACACATCAAGAACATCGGCGCCCGGATAAGAATGGAGCGGCTGCATGCTGGCGATGACCCCGAGCTTGCCGAATCGCGGAATGTCGGACGCCGCGATGGTTTCAATGTGTTCGATACGCGGCCGGTGATCGCGCTTGTGGTTCCGCGTTGCGGCATTTTCATAGGCATCCAGCGCAGTTCGCACAGCTAAGTCTCCGATGGCATGCGTAAACAACTGAAAACCGCGCTTATCGAGCTCGGCCACGGCGGCCTTATATTTATCTGGTTCCCAGAAGAGCGTGCCTTTGAGGGAAGGGTCGTCGGTGTAGGGTTCGAGCATCGCCGCCGTATGCGATTCGATCACGCCATCCAAACGAAGCTTGACCTCGTTCGCAGATAGCCAATCATTGGAGAACTTTTTCTTCGCATTCTCGATGGTCTCGATGTCCTGTGGCCGCAGAACAGGGGGATCGAGGAAATACGCGGCCTGCACCCTGACGGAGAGATCGCCACGTTTCCGCATATCTTCGTAGAGATCCAAATCTTCGAAATCACCGGAGAGGAAGTGACCTCCCGCCGCGTGGATGCGCGTCAGCCCATTTTTATTGGCCCATTTCATTCCCGCGCGCAGGGCCAGAAGTTTTTCCACGCGGGTCATCGGTGGTCGCACGCGGTCGACCAAATCGGTCGCCGATTCTTTTAGAGCGCCGGTGGCTTCCCCCGTTGCCGGATCGCGCACGATGGTTCCATTTGGCGGATTGGGGGTATCGCGAGTGATTCCCGCCAGGGCCAAAGCCTTCGAATTCACCCAATAGGTATGGCCATCGAATCCCTCGAGAGAGACCGCACGATTTGGGAAAATGTCATCGAGGTCTTGCTTAGCCGGCAATTTGCCCGGGCCGAACATCCCGTAATCCCAACCGTGCCCGAGAATCCACCCTTCTCCAGGATTCTGCGCTGCGTAGGAACGCAACTTGAACCGAATCTCTGAAATACTCTTGGCGTCTTCCAGGCGCACCCATGCAAGCTTGGCCGAGCCCTCCATGAAGTGAATGTGACAATCAACGAACCCCGGAAGCACAAGCTTTCCGCCGGCGTTGATGACCTTGGTGCCCATGCCGCGCCGGCGCTCAATTTCGGGATCGTCTCCAACGGCAACGATCTTTCCGCGGTAGATCGCAACAGCCTGGGCCCACGGCTTTTTGGGGTCTTCCGTGTAAACGTGGCCGTGAATGACGATGATATCCGCCGGTTCCACGATCCGGCCTCCTTGCGCACGAGTGAAGGCGGCGACACAGAGCAAGAGCACAAGAGTTTGAAGAAAGGCGCGAAGCGTGCGAATTTTCATTGGCACCTGGTCCCGAGACTCAGAATGTTGGCGGCGTGTTGATCCACAGCAGCCAGGTTTCCGTACGGCCGGGATTCTTCCAGCGGTGCGGAGTCGAACTCTCAAAATAGAGACTGTCGCCGGGCTTTAAATGATAATGCTCCTTCGCGTCGAGCCAGATCTCAAAATTTCCGCGAAGGACGTGCAGGAATTCCTCGCCTTCGTGGGAGTAGGATGCGCCGCTGCCGCCCCCGGGTTTGATGCGGAAAAGATGCGGCTCCATCGCTGTGTTGCCCCAGGCAAGCAGCTCCATGCGCACGCCGGGCGTGGTCTCCAGGACTCTTCGCTGGTGCGGGCGCACCAGGCGCGGATTATCGCCGGCGGTTTCGAAGAGTGAAAGAATGTTGGTGTGGTAGAAACGGGCGATGCGGCGCAGCGTGGCAATCGAGGAGCGCATCTGGCCGCGCTCCAGGGCGCTGAGGAAACCGACGGAGACCCCGGTAGCGCGAGCCACCTGAGCGAGCGAAAGGCCGCGGCGGGTCCGCAGGCGGCGGAAACGTTGGCCGGGAAGAAGCGTACTTTCCGCAGGAGCAGACACGATTCCCTGGCGCTTGAGCACGTGGACGATGGCGGCGGGATTGAGGCCGCGGGCCCGGCGCAGGAAAATCGCGCGCTGCAGCAGGCGCACATCGGATTCGTTAAAAAGGCGGTAGCGGCTCCGCGTGCGCTGCGGCGAGACGAGGCCCAAGGCTTCCCAGGCGCGCAAAGCGGAGGAAGAAATGCCCACGCGGCGCGCCACTTCGCTGATGCGCAGCGTGCGCGGCGGCTTGCGTGCCGCCGATATGTCGGATAAATTCTTTCTGCTTGACACTGGTCCCGGCCTTCTCTAAGTTTACAGGATTATAGTAAGGTTTCAGGGGCACAGCAACCTCGAAGAATCGGTCCTCAAAGATTCTTCGCGGCAAGGGGTGAGTTCATGAAGGTTGACGCGCAATTCCGGCAACTGCGTTCGCGGTGTTGCCGCAGCATCTTATCCGCAATCATTTTGGCGATGGCCTTCTGGCTCGCGGCTCCGTTTGCTCGCGCGCAGAGCACCGGCGGCCGCATCCGTGGCACGGTGACCGATCCCAGCGGCGGGGCGGTCCCATCTGCAACGGCGACACTGATCAATGAAGCGACTCACGCGACCCGCGACGTGCAGACTGGTGCGAACGGCGAATACATTTTTCTTGAAGTGCCCGTGGGCAGTTACGAAATCGATCTTACCCTCCAAGGTTTCAAGAAGTATGTTCGCAAGGGAGTCGTGCTGGATCTCAATCAGGTCCTCACCGTTGACATCGGCCTGCAGCTGGGAGGTTCCACGGATGTAGTCGAAGTGACGGGGGCTCCGCCCGTTGTGGATACGACATCCACACAACTTGGCGCTGTGATGAACAGCGTTGCCGTCAGCGAACTGCCGCTCAACACGCGGGACACCTATCAGCTTCTCCAGTTACAGCCCGGCGTCCAAT
>DATNLB010000482.1:0-2174 GCA_035603095.1 Candidatus Acidiferrales bacterium | reverse complement strand
GAATTCCGGTAAGAATAAGGCTCGCTATAAAGGCTGGAAGCAAGAATTCGAGCATCGCTAAGTTTTTCTCCTTTGCGCCAATCTAAAACTTTGTTTGTGCGTCCATTTCAGCCAAAGGCAATCAGTGAACCGTGTCGAAAGCCTGCTTCAGCTTGGCGATGTCGTAGTCGAAGAGTTTGAAATAGTCCGTGATTTCTTTTTCGCCGCCGACCGAAGGCATAAGGACTACCACTTGCCCACCGGTTTCACGTGCAACGCTATTTGGCGTCTTGAGGTCGAAGTAAGGTTCAACAACGATGACTCTGACGCCCTCCCGCTTCATTTGCGCGATTAACTCCACGGTGTGCTGGGGGCTCGGAGGGATGCCCGGACGGGGCTCGACGTAGCCGACGACGTTGAGGCCGAAATGTTCGGCGAAATTCGGCCAGGAGCGGTGATAGGTAACGACTTTGCGGCCGGCGTAGGGCTTCATCTGCGCCTGCCACTGCTGGTCGGATTGCTTGAGCCGCTGCTCAAAGGCATCGTAGCGCTGCCCGAAATAAGCAGCATCGTTGGGGCGCATCTCGCTAAGTTTGGTCTGGATGCCCTTGGCGATGCGCAAGCCGTTATCCGGGTCCAGCCAGTAGTGCGGGTTCCCGAGAGGGTGGACGTCGCCTTCGGCGCGGGTCACCTGGCCGGTGGGGAGCTCCAGGATTTTCGCAAACCGGGAGGCGTCGAAATAACCCGGCGCGCCGACCTGAATCCTCGGATTGCTGGACTGCGTAATGAGCGGGGGCAGCCAGCCGATCTCGAGTTCGAGGCCGACGACGATGAGCAGCTCGGCCTTGGAGAGCTTGAGAAGAAAACTCGGCTTGGGATCGACAAAGTGCGGGTCTTGATAGCCGCGAGCGACGGATTCAACGTCCACTTTGTCGCCGCCGATTTCCTGCGCGAGGGACGCCAGGTCGGTGGTGGCGGTCATGATGCGAATCTTGCTGTCCGCACGCCCAGTGACCGGAAAAAGTGAGGCGCACACGAGCGCGAAGGACAACGCGATTGCGGTGAAACGAGTTTTTGTCAATGAGCGTGGCATCGAAATCTCCTGGAACGGCTTAAAACGGGTGAGCGCCGTGCGCGCCCATCACAAAAAGAAACTGGAAAAGAATTTCATTGGCATTCGAGAAATCGGCTGGACCGGTCGCCAGATGACCGAAGCGGTATTGCCCACGGATCTGGCTAAACTCGCTCGGCCAATAAGTCAGGATACCGGAAAAGCCGGTATCCGTCAGACGGGCATCGGTGGCGTGACCGCTGCGGTCGAAGCGTCCGCCGACGGTCCAGCGGCGATTCACGCGGTATTCCGCGTAGGAGTACATGCCAAAAGCATGTTGCGTCTGAAAAAGAGTCGGGACCGCAAGAGAGAGCTGGTCACGCGCGCTCCAGAAGAGCTCGGTGCGGAACAAGAAGGAATTGTAGATAGCGCGGCGCAGCGGCTTCCAGCGGAGTGTCGCGTCTCCGCTATACAGATTGGTCAGGAAGTTTGAGCCGTTGTTGTTGTGGCCGCGCGCGTACGACACGCCGAGATCGAGGTTGGTGGATTCGGACAGGTCGCGATAGGCGCGCAGGTGGCCGACGACGCTGACATCCTGGCGGCGGCTGGCCTGGAAGACATCCGCAGAATCACCGCGCAATACCTCCGCGCTCCCTTCGAGGAACCAGTCCTTAGGCGCGGGCAGAAAACGCGAGAGGAAGAGGCCGGCGTCGTCGATGCCGTCCTCGCCGCCGACTAAATTGTTGGTGACGAGCGGCCGGTCAATGAACGGCAGGGCGTGATTGTGAATGGTGTTGACCTTCCCAAAGTCAGCACGCTTCTTACCGACCTTGAGCAACAGGCCTGCGGGGAGCGAAGTAAAGGTGACGTAAGCCTCTTCGACGTTTACGCCCGTCTCGCCGAAGGAGAGGAAGGCATCGGCGCGCGCATAAGGATCGATGATGGCTTGAAGACCTACTTCAGATTCATGCATCTCCAGCGAGCGTCCTGGCGAGACGTTATTGTGGCCCGCGGTGCCAATGAAATCGCCGATCAAGCTGATGTCTGGATTAAGGAGTTTTGCGTTGCCCGACGCACCTCCGAAAGTCTGTGTTTGCGCGACCTGCGCGGCGGCCGGGGCAGGAGAGGACGGCAGCATACCCGG
>DATNLB010000340.1:0-5084 GCA_035603095.1 Candidatus Acidiferrales bacterium | reverse complement strand
TGCACCGTGATTTGCGAGTGGACCTCGGTCTTAAAGCCATCACGGGAGAACGTGACCCTATACGTGCCGATCGGCAGATCGGCTATGGTGAATGAGCCATCTGCCTTCGTATTTGCAGTCTGTTCCAAACCAGTGGCCACGTTCTGAATTTTAACGACCGCGTTCTGAACCACCGCGCCGGAACTATCCGTAACCGTGCCGTTGATCGAGCCGAGAGTTTGCTGGGCCAGGGAAGGCGAGCCGAGCAGGCAGAGCAGGGCCAAAAGAGCCAGAACAAAACGCGCTGTTTTTGTCATTGGCAAACACCCCTTTGCTAGAATCGGCGCGACCGATTACCGCGATTTATCACACATCCGTCATGTAATCCAGGGCCACCCTGTGGATAACCCTGGCCACCCCAAGCAATGCGCGAGAGTATGGTGAAAAGATGAATGCAAGTGAAATCGGAAGTTACAATGGTATCAATCAGATCTTTAGGATGTCGATGCATGCCGCGGAGAACGCCTGAGCATAGAGCCATGCAAAAACAATACGGCGGGCTTTACAGCATCGCGGCCATTCATTACTCTGAATAAGCCATGTGGAATGTCGAAGACCGTTTCTCACCAAAGGCCATCGAGAGTCTCGCGGCGCTGGGATTTGCCGTGGGCAGCACGCGCGGCGTGGTGCGCGTGGAAAAATACGGCTGCGGCGCGGAGTTCCGCAAAGGCCCCGACGACCTCTATGAGATGACCGTTATTCCCACCATCATGCTGAAGGGCCGGTTCACGCGGCTGTGGGACGCCGGCTACCAGAAGTTTTTGCTCACCGACGACGGACTGAAATTGCCGGCGCTCGCGGCGCATCTACAAAACATGAGGAAGTTCAACGAAGAACTGCGCACGGCGCTGGGCGTTCCGACCTTCTACAACGAAGCGCTCGGTTCCGTCAGCCAGGTCAGCGTGTATGACCGCGTCAAGGGCCGCAAAGGCGACGTGCCGGACGAAACCGTCGGCGTACACGAGGTCCTCGGCGGCCACTAACATCGACGAACTTCCGCCACCAAAACTCATCTGATTCAGCCTGGCCGGGCATCTTGAAGCTGCCGCCGGAACTGCTCCAGGTCCACACGGTGCTTCGCTGCTTTCCGCTGTCCGATGAAGATCACCGGAACATCCCAGCCGTAGCGCTCCTTAAGGACAGGATCGGCATCTATATTGACTTCCCGGAGGGTGGCGCCCAATTCTCGCAAGAGCGGCGCGATGGCAGACTTGGCTTCGTCGCAGAGGTGGCATCCTGGACGCGCGTAGAGAGTAACGTCGCGGGGCCCGGAAGCAGCAAGGCGGTCGTCTTCAGGATGAGCGCTCATCGTTTCGTTGCGAAGCTGCATCTTACCGGGGGACAGGCGCCGTTGGGAAGAACCGGCGCATAATAGCGAGGCAGTCGTCGAGCGGCAGTTAAAAAGAGGCGGAGCGAAATGGGAAGAGTCGTAGCGCTGATGGATGATTTGTTCTTCCAGATGAAGCTGGCGGAAACCGCCAAGCAGCTCGGCGTGGAAGTGAAAGTGGCCGCGAATGGCGAGGCGTTGATGGGCCTTATGGCGAGCGAGCCAAAACTCGTTATCGTGGACTTAAACGCACGGAGCCAGCCGATCGCGGCCATTGAAAAGTTGCGGCAGACGCGCAAGGACGTCCGCGTGGTCGGCTTCCTCTCGCACGTGCAAAGAGAACTTGCCGCTCAAGCGCAGGCGGCGGGATGCGATGAAGTCCTGCCGCGATCGAGCTTCACGCAGAATCTGGCGGCGATACTGAGCGTGGCAAAGGATTGATGCGATCTTGCTCAAAACGAAAACTCGTGGACGATTTTTGTTTCTAAGCTGCGCCTTTCTGCTCGCAGCCGCGAACGCCCGTCCACAGGAATCCAGTTCCAAGCCCGACGAAAGCTCCGCGAGCGCGCCGACCGAAACGACAAGTAGTGGCGGACCTGCGGCCGCACTGAAAGCCATCCTCTCCGCGGCTTGTTCCCAGAATCAAACCGAGTTTGTCCGCTTTCTCACGGCTCGAAATAGGGAAGCGTTTTCCCGCATGACACCGCTGGCACGCGTCGCGTTGATGAAGCGCTTCGTGCTTCTGAATGAACCGGGCAGACCCACGGCGTCCGCGAATCCCGCAGGCCGCCCCATTCTTCGCTGCCAAACTCCGGACGTCACCACGGAGATGCAGATCGGCGGCGCTGAACTCCGCGACAATATCGCGTTTCTTCCCATGGAGCTCCGCGGTGCCACCGATACCACCGGCGCAAACGTTCATCAGATCACCATGGGGCTGGTGCGCGAGGACGGGGATTGGAAGCTGCTCTCGCTGGGCTTGCTGCTCCTGGATCTTCCCGCATTGGAGGTGGAATGGGATGCCGCCGAGATGGAATCGACGGAGAGGGACGCCATCGATGCTGTGAAAAAAGTTTCCGCCGCCGTCGAAGCCTACCGCAACAAATATTCGCGACTGCCCCAATCTCTGGCGAACCTGGGGCCGCCCCTTCACGGCGCGGCGAACGGCGAGGCTGCCGGGTTACTCGATTCCGACCTCGCGAACGGAATAAAAAACGGCTACGCCATTCGTTACGTGATCGTCGGTGCGAGCACGCTCGGCGCTCCGGCAAAATACGAGCTCGCCGCGACTCCGTTGCAATACGGGCGCACCGGGCGCCGGTCGTTCTTCCGCGATTCGAACGGCGCCGTGCACGCCGCCGACCGCCGAGGCGCGGTCGGCAGCGAAGCAGACCCCAAGGTGGAGTAGCACCTCCTGCAAAGCATCCAGGGGAACGAATAATCCCAAAAATCTGCCGCTTGGCCGCTGTCACAGCTTGGAAATCTCCGTTTAGCACCAGCCGTTGCTTGGGCCTCGTTTGTGCTCCGCAAGACTTGGCGCTACTATCGTGCGATTCACTATGCTTCGCCGAGCGCCAGTGCGTTTTCTTCTTTTCTTGTTCGCAGTTTCTCTGCTCGCCCCCATTCGCGCGGCAGCGCAGTCACAAAACAATTTTACCTACGGGCCTCTTCCCGTCTTCGAGCTTCACAGCGGGTTCTGGATCAATCTTCATCACACGCTCTATCACGAAGCCCGGCAGCGCACCGCCGCGGCGGCTCCGGATAAGAGCAGCAAATCCTCCGGACCAGCGCTGCACACCGAGCCGGATGCGAAGCCCACTCTCACGCCTGCAGAGCAGCACCAGTGGGACGATGCCGTTGCCTACTACGTTTCGAATTACGCCGCCAAGGACCTGCTCTTTTCCACCGAACTCATCCAGTTGAAAGATCAGCTCGGCGATTTCGAGGATTGCGATGAACTCTCCGGCAGGAAGCGAAAATTCTGCGACGCGGGATTGCCCGCAAAGCTGACGCAGGTCTTGGAAGCCGCGGCGCCCGTCTACCGCGCGCATCTCTGGCCGGAGCACGATCGCGCCAACCGCCGTTGGATCATGCGCGTCGCTCCGCTCGTGCGCGAACAGGGGGTGGGCCTTTCGGAACGGCTTGCAGACATTTATCAGGCGCGCTGGCCGCGCGAGAAAATCCGCGTCGACGTAACGGGTTACGCCAATTGGACGGGCGCCTATACCACGGCCGATCCCTTGCGCGTTACCATCTCCAGCCTGGACTCACGCAATCAGGACGCGGCGGCCCTTGAAGTTCTGTTTCACGAAGGTTCTCACGGTATCGCCGAACCCGTGCAGGCTGCCATTATCCGCGAGTGCCATCAGCGCGACAAAGCCATCCCTCGCGACCTCTGGCAGGCCCTGGTTTTCTACACTACCGGTGAAGTTATCCGCCCGGTGCTTGGCTCTTCTGGTGCGACTGCCGGTGACCAGGACGGCAGCGGCCCAGGTGGCTACACTCCCTACGCCCTGCGCGAAGGCCTCTATCAGCGCGGCTGGAACGACTATTTCAAGTTGCTGCAGAAATTCTGGCAACCCTACCTTGACGGTCGCGCCTCCTTCGACGACGCCATCGCCCGCATGGTCTCTTCGTTTTAGCCTTGGCGATCGCATATTCTTCTTTTCCTTTGCGCGCCTTCCAATTGTTCGCCGGACACCAATATGCTAGGCTCTCTCTTGCAAGAAATCGTCCGGCCCAGCGCCACGCAAGCCCCTGCGACGCGCATGCTATCTTCCGTTCGTCTCCGATAGACCCTCTCCTCCGCGGGAAAGTCTCTCTGGGAAGGACCAAGGCCAGGGCGAGACAACAACATCGCGGTTGCACCCAAAAAGGAAACAGACACGCCCATGCCTGGCCCACAGACAGCCCCGAAGACCGAGAAGGAGCCGGTCGAGATCAAGCTGGCGCATTCTCCGGATTCCGATGATGCCTTCATGTTTTATGCGCTGGCCACGCATAAGCTCTCCACGCCCGGTTATAAGTACACGCACATCCTCTCCGATATACAGTCGCTGAACGAGGCCGCGCTCACCGAAGCCTACGACGTCACCGCCATCAGCTTTGCCGCCTACCCCACTCTCCGCGACAAGTACATCCTGCTCGATTGCGGGGCCAGTTTCGGCGAAGGCTACGGCCCGATCGTCGTTTCGACCAAGTCCCTGAAGCCGCAAGAGCTTGCGGGCAGGCGCATCGCCGTTCCCGGCCTGAAGACCTCGGCCTATCTTGCCCTCAAACTCTACGAGCCGGATTTTGAGCCTGTGGTTATGCCCTTCGACAAAATCATCGACGCTGTTCAGAAGGAAATGGTCGGGGCTGGCCTTCTCATTCACGAAGGGCAGCTTTTCTTTCCGCAGATGGGGCTGCACCGGGTGCTCGATCTGGGCATTTGGTGGCAGGAGCAAACTGGCTTGCCCCTCCCCCTTGGTGGCAATGCGGTGCGCCGCGCACTGGGGCCGGAACTCGGCCGCCAAATCTCCAAGACGATCCGCGATAGCGTCTCCTACGGCCTCGAGCACCGCGAAGAAGCGCTGAACTACGCCATGCAATTCGCCCGCGAAATGGACACCGAACTGGCCGACAAGTTTGTCGGCATGTACGTGAACAAATGGACCTTGGGCTACGGCGAAAAGGGCAGACAGGCCGTAAAAGAGTTGATCAAGCGCGGCACTAAGGC
>DATNLB010000181.1:0-4992 GCA_035603095.1 Candidatus Acidiferrales bacterium | reverse complement strand
GTCTGACGAAGGTCTCCAATGCGTGATTGGGAGGCGCTCGTTGAACAACATCTTATTGGTCTTGCTCTGGAGCCAACAGAGAGGGCCGAAGTGATTGCAGAACTCGCGGCGCACCTTGCGGAGAGTTGCGATGAATTGCGCAGGCAGGGGATGCCGGAAGAACAAGCCGTGCGCCAGACCTTATCTGAAGTCGAAGATTGGCAGAATTTGCGCCGAAGGATTCAAACCGCCAGGACAAAGGAGAGCATGATGACGAATCGCGTTAAACAATTGTGGGTGCCCAGCCTGTTGACTCTCTTGCTCTCGATGGGGCTTCTCGCGCTGATCCAGATATTTGGTCCGAAGCCTTGGCTGTTCGGCTGGGACGGCAAGAGCCGATGGACTTTCGTCGCTCCTGCGTTAATGGTCTACGTTCCCTGGCTGCTGTCGTTGCCGGTGATCGGTGCAATGGGAGCATTTTTGTCGAGTCGCGCTGGAGGCTCGCGGCGCGCGGTGTTCTCTTCCATCGTGTTTCCCGTGCTGCCCTATTTGGTCTTTTTCCTGCTGGCGCTTCCGGTGGTGGCCATCTTCAACGATCGCCTCGCTCACAACATCATGTTCGGTGCCTTGTTCGTTGGCTTATTTGCGTGGGTTCTGGCCCCTGGGGCGGCGCTTCTCGCAGGTGGACTGCTGGCACAATTCTTTCTTTCACGACGGCTGGATTCCCGGAGAGTTGCCGGCACTTGATAGAGACCGGTTCCAGCGGCGATAGAAGGGAAGTCCAGCAAGAATCAAGAGCAGGCCGATGGAAGAGCGGCCGGGGCGTTCGAGCCAGATATTGAACGTGAGCGCGAGTGCGCCCACCACGAACAGGCCCGGGACCCAGGGGTAGCCCCAGCAGCGATAGGGGCGCGGCAAATCGGGATCGGTCTTACGCATTCGGAACAGCGCGACGACAGCGGAAGCATAGAAGATCCAGGCGGCGAAAATGAAAAGATTGGTCAGCTCTTCAAACGTGCCGGTTAGCGCCATCAAACTTGCCAGCACGCCCTGAAAAATGAGCGAGCGGCCGGGCGTGCGAAACTTCGGGTGTATGCCTTCCACGATTTTGAAAAAGATTCCATCGCGGGCCATCGCGTAACCCACACGCGCGCCGCTCAAGACGGACGAGTTCATCGAGCCCAGCGCGGAAATGACCATCGCAAGAGTAATCCAACCGGCGGCGGTAGCCCCTTTAATGTGGGCTACAACATCGGACGCAATGTGCTGCGAAGCAGCCACGCTTTCAAAGGGCAACACTTTCAAACAAGCCGCGCTGAACAGCAGATAAATTACCGCCACAAATCCGACTCCGCCGACCAGCGCGCGCGGGAAGTTCTTCTGCGGATTCTCCACTTCGGAGCCGACCAGGTTCAGGTCTTCCCACCCGTCGTAGGCCCACAAAGCGGCGGCCAGTGCGGCAAGAAACGCGCTGAAAATAGCGCCGCCGCCCATTCCCGCCGCAGGCCAAAAAGGTTGTATCCCGCTCGACTGCGTGCTTGCCGGCGCAAAGAACGCCACGGCGATCACCACCGCGACAGAAGTTATCTTGATGGTAGTGAGAAAAACCTGGATTGCACCGCCGAGCCGCACGCCGAGATAATTGACGCCGGTCATGATTAGCAGCCACACGACCGCGAGCGGCTGCGCCCAGGTGAAAACAAAATCGTATGGTTTAATCCAGCCAGTGAGACCGGGAATCACAATGTGAACGGTAAAAAGCGGAACGGCGACGACAGGCAAGAGAAAGCTGAGGAAGCGCATCATGCCGGCGGCGATAGAGGCCAGGGAACTGGGACGGCCGACGATGGAATGCATCCAACCAAAGACGAAACCGTAAACCGGTCCGAAGGCGCGGCGCAGATAGGCGTACTCGCCGCCGGCTTCCGGGATCATCGATCCCAATTCGGCGAAGGAGAATGCGCCGAAGACGGAGAGAATCGCGCCAACGATCCACGCGGCGAATACGATGGAGACGCTGCGCCCTTCGCGGGCCATTTCCGCGGGCTTCAGGAAAATTCCCGTGCCAATCATGGTGCCGACGACTATGGCGGCGGACGCCCATGCGCCGAGTCCGCGCACCAGTTCGAGACGCTTTTCGGTCATGTCACCCCTTTGCAAAATTCTTGCGAATCGCACATCTCTCGGAAACGGAGGCGCAGCATGCGGCGCCTCTACGGCTGCGCGATTCGGCTGGCAAGCCAGCCGACAAAGAATGTGATGATCGCGCCAATCATGAAATACCAGGTATACGCCACACTCGTAAATTGGAATACGCATAAAACCGTGGCGAGTCCCGCGATCATTCCGGCCAATGCGCCGCGCGCGTTGGCGCCACGGTCGAACGTGCCGAGCAGAAAGAGGCCGAGCAGGCTGCCGAAGGGAAGCGAGGCCACGGTCAGCCCGGTTTCCAGCAGCGGGCCCCACTTCACCAGACCGAAACCCATCAACACTAGTCCCCACACAAGCGTCATGCCGCGAGACAGGCGGAGGAAACGGGCGGGATCGGCGCTTTGCCCGCGCAGTTTTGCAAAATCGAGTACGCTCGAAGCGGCTAGAGAATTCAAGGAGCCGCTGGCGTTGGACATGGCCACGGCGACGATGGAAGCGAGCAGCAGGCCGGCCAGTCCCACGGGCATCTCGCGCACCAGAAAGAGCGGCAGGATGCGGTCGGTGCGTTCGCCGGGCGCCAAGAGCGGGGAATGCTGCGCGAAGACATAAAGGAGCACGCCAATCAGCAAAAACACGGTGAATTGGACAAGCACAATAGCGCCGCTGGCGAGCAGGGCGCGGCCGCTGTCGCGTTCGTTCTTCGCCGCGAGGAGGCGTTGCACGATGATCTGGTCCGTGCCGTGGGTGGCCATGGTGAGAAAGGAGCCGCCGATCAGTCCGGACCAGAATGTATATTTCGTCGCGAGATTCCAGGAAAAATCGAGTAGTTGGAGTTTGTGGCCAGCCGCGGCCGCGACCTGCGTCACTTCGCTCCAGCCGCCGGAAATGCGGTGTAGTAGAACGATAAACGTGAGCGCACTTCCGGTCAAATAAAGGATCAGTTGCGCCACGTCCGTCCAAATCACCGCTTTCATTCCACCTTCGAATGTGTACAAGACCGTGAGTGCGATGACGATGACGACCGCGAGCTTTTCCGAGGTCCCCAGAACGACGCTTACCACCAGGGCGATGGCAGAAACGCGGACGCCTTCGGCAATCGCGCGGGTGATGAGGAATGTGCCGGCGGCAACCGCGCGCATCTTCTGGCCAAATCGCTTTTCGATCAAGGCGTACGCGGTGAAAAACTCGCCGCGAAAATAGCCGGGCAGTAACAACAAAACAATGAGCACGCGCCCGATCAGATAGCCGAAGACCAATTGGAGGAACGTCAGGTTTCCGCCGTAGGAAATGGCCGGCGCGCCGATGATCGTCAGCGTGGAGGTTTCGGTCGCCACGATCGAAAAAGCCAGCGCCCACCATGGCGCGGTGCGGCCGCCCAGAAAGTAGTCGGTGGCGTTTTGCTGCCCGCGGCGGAAGCGCATGCCCAACGCGGTGACGCCGAGCAGGTAGGCAATGACAATGGCCAGATCGAGCGGATGAATGCGCATCGAGTGTCTTTTCCGCGGCGCGCTTCGGATGCTGCGGAAAAGTGCGTCGAGGATAGTGGCCTCGCGTCACCTCGTCAAGAAGTCGTTGCGCCTTGCATCAATACTTTTCGCACGCTGTTTGCGTCGAATCGATTCGGGTCCGCCGTTTTTCACGTATGCTCTTTCCATGGATTACGTTCTGGGCTTCGATGGCGGCGGCACCAAGACGGAATGTGTTTTGATGGACGCGGCGGGCAAGATTCTGGCCCGCTGCTTTTCCGGGCCATCGAACCCTTCGCGCGTTGGTGTGGAGTCGGCTACGCGCGAGGTTGAGAAAGCGGCGGATCTTTCCTTGCAAGAAGCTCGGATTGCGCGAAATGCGGTCGCTGCGCTAGGTGCGGGATTGGCGGGCACGGGGAAGCCGGAGATGAAGGAACGGATGCGGGCGTCACTTGCAGGAGCATTTCCGGGCGCTGCAGTCAGCATTTTTACGGATTTGGAAATAGCTCTGGCGGCAGCCGGGGAAGGCCCGGTGATCGTCCTAGTCGCAGGAACCGGATCCGCTGCGATTGGCCGCAATGCGCGGGGAGAGATCTGGCGCACGGGGGGACAAGGCCCGCGGCTCGGAGACGACGGCAGCGCGTTTGACATCGGCAGCCGTGCGGTTGCCAGAGCGATGAAAGAACGAGAGCAGCGGGGAACGGACTCCACTCTGGGAATGAAGATTCTAGAGCAGCTCGGTTGTGCCTCCTGGGCGGAACTGCAACAGCGCGCCGCTCTGCAGCCAGATGACGTTTTTCCGTCCGTATTTCCCATCGTGGCTGTCGCGGCCGATGCCGGAAATCCTGCAGCGCGTGAGATATTGCTTCAAGCAGTAAGCGAATTATCCTCTTTAGTGAACACCGTTGCCGAACACTCGAGCCTCGGCCGCGAGAATATTATGATTGTGAAAACAGGAGGAACTGTAGGCCGAAGCGCATTTTTTGATGTGCAACTTGACGCGGCATTGATGCGGGCTTTGCCCCAAGCGCAAATCGGCGGGCTTCAAATGTCTCCTGCGGAGGCAGCGGCACGCGCCGCGCGATCTTGAAATGTCCGAAGGAGCATCAGTCCGCGAACGCGCGCTCGTCGCCACTGGCGAGGAGCTTGCCGTCCTCTTGCATCATCCTTCGGCGGATGTGCTCCTCGCGTTGCTCGACAATCCGGTCCTCGACGAAACGCATGTCTGTCTGCTGCTGGAAAGAAAAAACCTCCCTGGAGAAATTCTTGAGGAGGTGGCGCGGCGCAAACTTTTGCTCAAGAGCTACCGGGTGAAGCGATCGCTGGCTTTTCATCCGCGCGCCCCACGGCTGATCTGCCTGCGCCTTCTCAAAGACCTTTACTTGATGGACCTCGT
>DATNLB010000254.1:0-3648 GCA_035603095.1 Candidatus Acidiferrales bacterium | reverse complement strand
GGCAACAAACCTCTGTACTCCGCGTTCCAGTGTTGCTTCCTGAAAACCCGTGACCGCGGCGGAAAAGGATTGATCGATCAGCAGTTGTCCAGTTCCAAGCTGAACAGAGGACGGCACGGGCATGAGGTTGAGCTCGCGCTGCCTTTGTGCTGCAGTAATAGGTGCAAGTAAGAAAACCGCGCTAAGGATCAGCAGGATTCGCATAGGTCCAGTGCCACCGTCTACTTTTAATTGCGTATGCGGCCTCATTTCAGCAACTTGAGCGCATTGTCTCGATATATTTGACTCAAAACTTCATCAGGCAAGTACAGCCCGTAGATGTTCCATCGCCCTTGACGCGAGGCATGCGACGGGTACTCGAAGTACTCATCGGCAGTCTCCAGAAATCGAAAGTGCAGTCGGTACATCTCCCTCTCTGGCACAAGGTCCGTGCCAAAAAGGATGCGGTTGGCGTACTTCAAGAAGAATTTGCGTGCCGAATAGGGTTGCCGGCCTAGCTCTGCCGTGCGCGCTCCAATGTCCACGTAAACGTTTGGATAGGCATCAAGGAGTTGGCTCACATAAGACAAATTCTCGGGCCGCTCGGCCAGGTGGGCAGCGATGAACGTCGTACGAGGATGACGGGCAAAGACGCGGTCGCGCTGTCCCAGCAGTTCATCCTTGGAATATTCTGACCCGTGAAAACTCCAATCGGGATGCGCGGCAAGCTCTTCATAGCGTTCATTGAAACGATCGATGGGGAGAAAAAACGCATCCGGATCCGCGGTATGAAACATGACTGGAATACCCAGGTCTGCGGCCTTCTCAAAAAGAGGCGCTAGCTGATGATCATCCACCCGCATCAGTTTGCCATGCGAGTCACGGAGAGTCAGGCCAAGATCCTTCCAAAACTTGATTCCGCAAGCACCCTTCGCAACCAGACTTTCGAGGCGCTCCGCAGCACGTGCAAAAAAACCGGGCTTCTGCAGATCGCTCCAGTCCATCCACGCGATGGTGGCGAAACGATCGGGAGCAACGCTCTGGAAGCGATTCATGACTTCGAGGGCCTCATCGCCAACACGCATGGTGATGTTGACGATTCGTTCGACGCCACACTCATCCATCACCTTCAAGATCTCCTTCGGCTCTTGCGCATCCAGGTGATTGTGATAATCAATCACTGGAAATCTCGCCTTCTTCACCTCGTGTACAGGGGTGGCCATCATGGCGCGCGGCTCAAAATCACACAGCCGAAGTTCCGTTTCAGCCTTGGCGCTGACCATGGCGATGAACTTGTCTGTGGAAGGAGCCTTCCCTGTCATGATTCCCTGTCCTTCTGCTGTAGGAGGCGCTTGAGCATCTCACGCAAATCTGCGAAACCGCGCAGTGTCACCACCACTGTAATGACAGCAAACGATGTACCTGCTATCACGAGGCTTACTGTCCAGAACCACTGCCAGTACATCATTGTGTCCTCGGTGTCGCCGAAATAGGACTTGAGCGGTCCTGCTTGCTCGGGGCCGGAGGCCCTACAAGCGACCCAACTACTAAGCCGGTTGCCGCCAACCCGAAAGCGGCAAAGCCGGTGACGTTTTCACTCCAGTGCAAGAAAAAGAAGGGGATAATCGCGCCGGCTGCTCCCATCAGCATCGCCAGATAACCACCCGTGGTGTTCACGCGCTTCCAATAGAGCCCGCCAACGACACAAACAAATGCGCCCGCCAGGAAGATCGTGCCCGTAATATTGAGGTACAGGTAGACGGCTCCCGGAGGCGTGTAATACAGTCCCCAGAACATGAGGAATAGTCCCACGAAGAGATTGGCCAGTCGATTCACCCAAATCTGTCCTGTCGTGCCGAGCGGCGGCTTGCCCAAGACCTGACGTGTCGGCAGGATCACGTCCTGCGAAATCACCGCACTCCAACCCAAGAGGTAGGAACTGTTTACAGACATCGTCGCCGCCAGCATCCCGGCGATCACAATTCCTTTCACCCCGGGGCCAAGCATGCTCGCCAGCATTGCCGGCATCGCGTCGATGGGAGTCAGCGTCACTCCATTGACCACCGGTAGCGGGATACCTTTTTCCAGAGCTCCCACTCCAAAAAGCGTCAAAGCTGCAATCCCCCAGAGCATGGGTAGCATTCCGCGCCCCAAAAAGATGAAACCCGTCCAGGTCATCACCCGCTTGGAAGTTTCTGGACTCTTCGTCGAAAACATACGCATCGCGGTAGTTTGCCAACAAGTATGGATTGAGAACCAAAGGAGGATCTGCCATACGATGAATGTCACGCCAAATTTGGGATTGGCAATAGGATTGAACCCTGGCGCGCCCATGGTCACGCTCACTTTGTGGATGATGTTGGCCCACCCCACGTGATGCACTGCGTAGACTGACACCAAGATCGTAGCCACCGACAGCAATACGTACTGAATGAAGTCCGTAATCACCACGGCCACCATCCCGCCCAGTACCGTGTATAACAATTCAAGCACAAGGATCACGGTCATGACCGCAATGAGATACTTGGCATTGATCCCGCTGACGATGGTCAAAAACTCGCCTTCGATCTTGAGGAAGACACCCATGTTCAGAATCCCACCGAGTGCCACAAGGACTCCGGTGACGAGCCGTAACCCGCGGCTGTATTTCACCTCGAAAAACTCCGGAACGGTCATCAGTTTCAGTTGTCGGAGGCGGCTTATGACGAACCCGGTGCGGCCAATGATAATCATCACGAAGCCGGAGATCAGTGCGGCCGCGAAAGCGGAAAACCCGTACTTGTAACCAAGCTCAGCGTTATACATGAAGGTGATCGTGCCAATCTCTGTGGCAGCCAGGGTCGCGATCCCTATATATGTTCCGAGTTCTCGGCCGGCAACTAAGTAGTGAGCAACGTTTCCGATGTACTTCTTACCGAGCAATCCGACGGCGAGAGACACGGCCAGATAGCCTGAAACAATCACCCAGTCTAGAATGGTGAAGTTCATCGGTTTCCGCACACGGTCCGTTTCTAGAACAGTTCGTCGAGCAGCCCTTGAATTTCGATCGCTGACGAACCTAATGAGGGCCACGTCCCTGACGAGATTCTCTTTCATCGAGCCCAGAACCGCATATTCCGCGAGCTGTTCTCTCGGCGGCGATACGCCTAAAAATTACCGCATATCGGCAAAGCGCCTTTCTTATGTTCGGAGGCAGAAAGCCGTGGTCTCTCTAGCGAACTGTCAAAAGGTGCTGCCAAACTCCGGGAAATTACGTTCGTAATCGTAACAAAGCGTAAGCCCGACCGTCGAGAGAGAGTCCAGCTGGCAACTGTTGGTTGAAGCGGCGGTCAAGTCGAATCTGGGTATCTGAAGTTGGCCAGTCGAAAGCATCTGCCATTTTGCCAACGGCTCCAGAACCATCGAGAACTCATATTGATTCCATCGAAAGAATGGTTTTGACACCGCCGCAGGCGCTGCCTCTAATGATTGCCTAATGAGTCTTTCTCTCCTGTTCGAAGCAAGGGGTGAATATGAGAAACATTTTGATGGGCCTGCTCGGCATCTTCCTGGGAACACTTAGCTGTTGCGCACAATCCACAACATCCTTGCGCGGGGTCATCACCGATCCTTCCGGTGGCGTGATTCCAGACGCGACCGTTAGCATAATCAACGGGGACAACGGTTTCT
>DATNLB010000296.1:0-9261 GCA_035603095.1 Candidatus Acidiferrales bacterium | reverse complement strand
TTTGCCATGCCGGTGGCGCGCCAGCTGGATTCTCCGCTGACCATGATTGTGAACAATGGCGCCCTGATCCGTTCAAAAGAAGGCCGGACGCATCTGCGTCATCTCCTGTCGCGAAGCTCAGCGGAACAGGTTCTCGAGCTGACGAAGCCGTGGCGCGAAGGCGCGGCGGTAATCTTCGACCGGCAGCTCGAGAATCAGCTCATGCTGGAAGTGCTGGACCCGGACGACTCCGTGCGTTACGCGTACTATTCGCGGAACTTGGAGTTCATCGGGCTGGCGAAGCCTCTCGAAACCTGCCTGACGGAGGATCCCATCCAGGTGATGCTTTCCGGCAAAGTCGTGCCGATGCGGAATGCGGAAGCTGCCCTGCGGAGCGCTCCCTTCGTGGAAGAATTTGCGCTGGCGGTGACGTGCTACGAACGCAAGGACTTTGCCATGATCGATGTGATTAACCCGGCGTGCTCGAAGGGATCGTCGCTCGCGGAATGGGCGGCTCTGCGCGGGTTCGCGCGCGAAGAAGTGATGGCTATCGGGGACAACCACAACGACCTGGAAATGCTCTCGTTTGCCGGGATTCCCGTGGTGATGGGAAACAGCGTGCCGTCATTGAAAACGTTTGGCTGGCATGAAACCGGCACAAACGACGAGAACGGCGTGGCTCTGGCGATCGAACAATTCGCTTTGCGGGAGGCTGCGCCTTGCGTCTGAAGCGCGCCGCACTCTTGTTCTCGCTCGGCTTGCTGGCAGCGCCGGCTCTGCGAGCCGAATACGTCGTGCTTCGCAGCGGCCAGCGCCTGAAGGTAACGGGCTACCAGGTTGTAGGAGACAAGTACCGCTTGCAGATGGGTGGCGGCACGGTGGAGATTGCCGCCGAAGACGTCGTGGCCATCGAGCCGGAAGAGGTTTTTACGCCTATGCCCGCACCGCCGGTCGCAAAGGCGCCCTATCGTGAATTGGTTGAAGCCGCGGCGGAGCGCTACAAGGTGGATGCCGACCTCATCACCAGCGTAATTGCCGTGGAGTCCAACTTCGATCCAAAAGCATTGTCGCCCAAGAATGCGCGCGGGCTGATGCAGCTGTTGCCGGAGACGGCCGAGCGGCTGGGAGTGCAAAACATTTACGACCCCAAGGAGAACATCGAGGCAGGAACGCGCTACCTGCGCGAACTGCTGCAAAGGTACAACAACGACCTCGCGCTGGCACTGGCCGCCTATAATGCGGGGCCCGAACGCGTGCAGCAATATGGCCGCGTTCCGCCTTTTGCGGAAACGCTTTCCTACGTGCGCCGCGTCAAGCGCACCTATGAGAAGAGCAAATCCAAACCTTCCGCGAAAGCACCGGCTCGGCCCGCAGCACTGGCGGCGACTTCCCAGCATCGGACCGGTCAGTCTCCATAAAAACTACTGCTGAGGCTGTGGATTCTGCGGCTGTTGAGGATTCGGCTGCGGGGGTGGCTGGCCGGGAACGCCGGGACTTCCGACACCGATCGGCTGGCCGCCCAGTCCCGTTCCCGTCTGCAGCCCTGGCTGTCCCACTCCCAGATTGTCCTTCGAAGGATTCCAGATGAATTCGAAGAGGCGATAATTCTTGGCTGTGTCGTAGACGATGATCGAGGATTTGTTGATTTTGCTGCCGACACCGATGATGTTCCCGCCGATGATGGTGGACGGATCACCTGGAGGAATCGGCTGCGGATTGGATCCTGAATCGCTCTGGTCGGCCGATACGGGCGTTCCCGTACTAGGCGGCGGACTTGTGCCCGCAGCCGTTCCATCGGGCTGTGTCCCGCCGGGGGCTTGCTGACCAGTTGCGCCGGGTTGTGCCGGTGTGCTGGGCCCGTTCAAAGCACTCGCGGGAGTGCCCAGTCTTGGTACGCCAGGAAGTTGGAGGTTCTGCTGTGGAGGCTTCAGGCTGCCAATAAGTTGTCCCGCGGGACCGACATAGATAAAGCGCCAGGAACCGTCTTCCTTGTTCATGGGGTCCTTGTAGGCCTGGCGCATGAAGCGGAGCGAACCCAACTTCGGCTTGGTGAGGTCGTCGAGGGTGGTAGGAAACCGTCCGGTCTTGCGGAAATGGAGCTTCACTCCGCGGGCATATTGATTCCCGCGCCAGATCATCTCTTTTTCTTTTTCGCGCCGGCCCTCGGTCAAAATGTTCGTTGCAACGACCATTGTGGAGAGGAGCAAAACGGTGACAAGAAAGATCACCACGAGTAAAGCATATCCGCGTTCGCCGCGCTTCCGTACCATTTGTGGAGTTCCGGCGTTCATTGGGATGACGGCGCCCCTTGCTCCTCGAGGATGGCCGTGCCGCGGCGCCCCGAGGAGACTTCCTCAAATTCGAGGCTGGCGTTGCCCACTTTCAGAATGCGAAAGCGATTAAGCAGAAGTTCGCCCTCGGCGACGACATGCACTTCCTCGCCGTCGGTGAAAAAGGCGCGGCGGGCGCTCCCGTAGGGGACGGTGCCGTATCCGAAGAATTTCAATGGCAGCTTCGGCGGCTCCGGAGGTGGCGGAGGAGCAGAAGTAACTGACGCCGGATCAACCGGGGGCGGCGGCGGGGGCGGTGGCGGGGCCGGAGGGGTCAGACTGAAGATATTGCGGCCGGTGCTCTTGTATTCGGTCGCGCGGGCCCTTTCCAGCCTGTCGGTGTGGAGCCGGGGATTCTCCACGGAGAGCAGCGGGGGATTTTGGGCTCCGGAGCCAGCATCGGCAGTCACAACCGGCCTGTCACGGTCGAAATACAAAAACCAGATAACGCTGGCGGTCAGCAGAAGTACGGCGAGCACGGCGAGTTGTTTCTTCTGCTTCATGCGCCCGTCCGGAAATAAGTTTTGAGGTGCAGCGCGACCTTAATGACATTTGGGAACGCTAGATTGGCGTTCTCCGTAGCGAGGGACAAGGAATCCACTTGGTAAAGATTGCTGGAGCGCTGCAAACCATTCAGAAACCCGACGACGCTTTTATAATCCCCACTGACGGTGGCATCGATGGCCACTTCCGTCATTCCGCGGTTCGCAATCTTCGTCTCCTTCGAAGCGAAATCGTCGAGCCGAATTCCATTTTTCTTCGCAGTGGCGCCGAGTTCAGACCGGATGGAAGAATAGCCTGAGCTTGCCGGAAAGAGCGACTGTTCAAACTGATCGCAATCTTTCTGGATTGCGGGAATGTTTTCGCGGATGTCCTGGGCACGCTTGATATCTGCTTTCAAGATACTATGTTGCGTTGTTGCAGCAAGCTGCTCTCCTGGCGCGCGCGGAGCGGAAGAAAGCCGCCAACTGTAGGCAGCAAGAGCCAGATCCGCGAGGACGAGAAGAATCACGCCGCCGAGAATCATTCGTTTCCGCAATGTGAAATCGCGCCGCATTAAATCCTCGAATAGACGGTGGTCAATTGGACGACCTTTTGATCGCCGCTTTGATTCCCGCTCTGATTGGCGGGATGAACGCTATCTATCTTAAATTCGCTAAATTCTTTCGATTCTTCGAGGGCGCGCTCAAACTTGAGCTCTGCTTCGTCGCTCGTGACGCCCACGCTCAATTTCACTTCGACGTGGCCTGCAACCTGCTTGGGCTCGATGCTGATGACGCGGACGCCCTCCGGAAGGATGTGCTCGAGATCCATGAACATCAGCGTCCAATTGAAGCTGCGCGCGTCGAGGATGGTATTGATGAAGGCGGCGCGATCGTGCAAATTGGCAATGTCCTTTTGACCAAAATAACGCTCCAGATCCTTGCGCTGCGCTTCGAGCTTGGCCATCTCCTGGCGCATTTTTCCGGTACGAGCGCGCATCTCAGCGTCAACTTTGCGCGCGGAATGCACGTGCCAACCTAACCCGACGAACAGGAGTCCCGCGACGACAGCGGTGAAACCAGCACCGGCCAGGAACCGCCGGTGGGTCTCCAGCGGCTTGGTTGCCAAATTGAGCCGAACTTTCATGCCCTCTCTTGCCTCAATCTCGAAAGAACTATTCTAGCCCCGCTGCAGCATCCACCCGATCAAACCTTCCAAGTCGCGCTCCGCCAGCGGACGGGCATCCTCTTTGATGCGTCCATCAGAGACTGCGGAATTTAACAACGAGCGCACGTCGCAATGGAATTCTTCCTCGAGCGGCCGGACAAACTCAGCGAGGCGCGCGCCCAGCCCCGCAACGCGGACGGATTGAACGGCTTCCTGCCAAGTATCCTGATAATACGCCGCCACCGGAAAAATCTCTTCGAGAAGCATTTGCGGCTTGAGGTTCGCGCCATGCGCCGGAAGTTCCGTGCAACGATAGCCGCACAAGACTCCGCGGCGCACAATCGCGGTGGTCAGGGTGGAGCCCGAGACGCGCGCGAGGAGCGTGGGCTTCTCATCTTCGGCCAGCGAGATGGCGGCAAGCGAAGAACTTAACACTACGCCGGGATGCAGCCCGATTCCCTCGGCGAGGGACTCGTACTCCTTGATGATGCGCAGCCGTGCGAGCGCCGTGACGACGTCAATGCCAGTTTCGCGCGGCGCCTGCCGCATGTAGGAAATCACCGTCTCGTCGGCTTCGAAGGGCACGCTCTTCTTCAGCTTCCACCGCAACATCGGAACGGCTTCGGCCGCCGAGCGCGGGAAATCCTCAAAGTGCTGAACGAAGACGCGAATCACCGTATCGGGAAGGATCATGGCAACATCTTCATCGCTGGCGCGCAGCCGATTGCAGACATCGGCGACAGCGGCTTTAACGGCGGCGGCGTTCACGATGTTGGCTTCGACGGCCGACGGAACTAGCGCTCCATCCGGCAAAGATTCGACAGCATAGCCATCGAGCGAACCGGTGCGGCTCCAGCGGGCCGCAGCTACGCGGTCCGGCGCAACTTCAAGGGCCAAAGCGGCGTTCGGCATGGCATCGAGCCAGCGCACAATCCGGCGCGCCCAGTCGAACTGGTAGATTCCCTGCCGGAATGCAGTGGTGCTACTCAACGAAAGTCACCTTGTTAATTTCTTTCACGGTGGTGATGCCCGCACGAATCTTGGCCAGCCCGCTTTCGCGCAGAGTGATCATGCCCTCTTCGCACGCGACGCGCTTGATCTCCGAAGTCGGACGGCGATCCACAATCATTTCGCGGATGCGGTCGGTGAGGTCGAGCAATTCGCAAATCGCCGTCCGGCCATGATAACCAGTGCCGGAACATTCCAGGCAGCCGGCGCCCTCGGCAAACGTTACACTTCCCCACACAACAGGGTCGAGGCCGGCTTCCTTCAATTCCTCGGTAGAATATTTTTTGGGCTTCGTGCATTTCGCACAAATCACACGGACGAGCCGCTGCGCCATGATGCAATTCAAAGCAGAGACAAAGTTGTACGGCTCGACACCCATGTTGATGAATCGGCCGATGACGTCGGTCACGTTGTTGGCGTGGACGGTGGTAAAGACGAGGTGGCCGGTGAGCGCCGACTGAATGGCGATTTGGGCGGTTTCCTGGTCGCGGATTTCGCCCACCATGATCTTGTCGGGGTCGTGGCGCAGGATGGAGCGCAAACCGCGCGCGAAAGTGAGACCCTTTTTCTCGTTGACCGGGATCTGCGTGATGCCGCGGAGTTGATATTCGACCGGATCTTCTATTGTGACGATCTTGTCTTCGTCGGTCTTGATCTCGTTGATGGCCGCGTATAGCGTGGTTGTCTTGCCGGAACCCGTTGGACCCGTCACAAGAACCATGCCATAGGGTTCGCGGATGTAGCGCCGGAAGCGGCGGGTTTCTTCCCCGGAGAAACCAACGACGTCCAAAGTAAGGCTCTGGAATTTTTCTGAAAGCGTTTCTTTGTCGAGGACGCGGAGAACCGCGTCTTCCCCGTGACTGGCGGGCATGATGGAAACGCGCAAATCGATATAGCGGCCCTTGTATTTCACGCGGAAGCGGCCGTCCTGCGGAACGCGGCGCTCGGCAATGTCCAGATCGCTGAGCACTTTAATGCGCGAGAGCACCGTGGAATGCCATTCCTTGGCGATGGGCTGCATGGCGTGCTGCAACACGCCGTCAATACGGTATTTGACAGCGACTTCGGAATCGCGAGCCTCGATGTGGATATCACTGGCGCGGCGCTCGAGTGCGGTGAAGATAATGGTCTCGACGAGGCGCACCACCGGGCTGGCGGTGCTATCGCGAGTCAAACGGTCGCCGGAAATCGTCTCTTCGCTATCCTCATCATCCTTGGAAGTCTGAAGAGTGAAAGCTTCCGTGGCCTGTTCGAGCACGCGCTGGGATTGCTCGGTGCGTTTCAGCAGATCGCCGATCTGGCGGGCGGTAGCGACGCGGATCAAGAGTTTCTTGCCGAGCAGGAGGGGCAGTTCATCGCTCATCTGCACCTGGCCGGGGTCCGCCGCGGCGATGGCCAAAACATTGTTCTGCAGTTCGAGCGGCACGAAGTTGTAGCGGAACATCAAATCTGCGGGGATGGTACGAAACAATTCTGCATCGATCCGCTGTTCCCGGAGATCGATGAAAGCATAGCGGTATCTTTCCGCGAGTTTGCGCGCAAACTCGCGTTCGTTCTGTTCGTCACCGTCACCCGGCAGCCCGGGCACGGGAGGAAGTTGTTCTATGGTGGCCATAATCCCTTATTTTACCGCCCCCGTCATGGAGAAAGAAAAGATGGGCAGATAGAGTGAAATCAGAATAAACGCAACTAACAAGCCCATAAAGATTAATAGAATTGGCTCGATGAGGGAAACGAGCGCGGACAGGCGCAAGCTGACCTCTTCCTCATAAAACTCTGCCACGCTGTTCAGCATGGGGGAAAGCGCACCGCTCGATTCACCGACCTCAATCATATCCAGGGCCATTTCCGGCATGACCCCCTTGGAGGCCAGGGCGACGTGAAGGGATTCCCCTTCGCGCACCATCTGGGTGGCCTCGCCGACCGTGGAGCGCAGCAATTTGCTGGTGAGGGCATCGCTGGCGGTCTGCAGTCCAGCCACCAGCGGCGTGCCGCCCGTCAGTAGCGTGGAAAGCGTGCGGGAGAATTGCGCGACTTGAAATTTGAGGAGCGTGTCGCCAATCACCGGCAAACGGAACTTGAAACGATCGAAAGCCGTTCCGCCTTCTTCGGAACGCGACCAAAGAAAAATGCCGGCTGCCGCCAGTACCATCAGCGCGACGATTCCTAGAAAAACAAAGCGATAGTCGACCGTCAAGGCAATCAACAATCGAGTGGGCGCGGGGAGCTCCACGTTTAGGTCGCGGTAGAGCAGAGCAAACTTTGGAATCACCGCGGTGACCAGATAGGTCACGATAATGATCGCTACGCTGATCAATAAAACGGGGTAGACCAGGGTGGCCAGAATTTTCTTGCGGACGCCCGTGCTCACGCGCTGATAGGCAATGTAATAGTCCAGGACACCAGACAAATTCCCGCTCTTCTCCCCTGCAAGGATGGCCGTCGAATAGACTTTGGAAAACACACCGGCTTCCGCGACCGCCTCGGAGAGCGACTTTCCTTCCCGGACGCGATCCCGTATCTGGGAAATCACCGGGCGAAGTTTGGGAGCGGAGGCACGGGTGGCGAGAAGATCCAGGGATTTCAAAATCGGCAAACCAGCCTTGATGAGAGTGTTGAATTGCTGGTTAAGAATGAGGAATTCCGAACCGCCAATCTGGCGTCCGCTTTTTTGGCGAACCAGCCCGGCGAGGCGGCCGCCACGGGATTCCACCGAATAGACGTACAATCCCCGGTCAACGAGCTTCTGGCGCGCTTCTTCCAGTGAACTCGCAGGTTCGACGTGCGAAAAGACACGCCCGTCGGCATCCGCCACCCGGCAGTGAAATTGACCCATAGCCTCTTTAGTTTACCTCATCTAGTTGGTATGCGGGGAAGGCCCTGGAGGTTGGCTGTTCCTCGCAGGAAAGGGGACCGGAATGCCTTGGCTGCCTAGCGATTTACCCCACTTTGACCGCCGGGTAATTCTCCGTTCACGATGGCCACACCTTTTGGGACGTCAAAACGGAAGAGCGAATCCGGTACTTGGGGATCCATTCGCCAGTTAGTGAAAGAAAACTCAATTCCGACTCCTCCCGGATCGCGAACGAGCACTCGCACCAGGTCGCCACTATTCGTGTCAATCTCAAAGAAGACCGATTCGCTGTTCAAAGGTTTTTGGGATGGAGATTCTCCCAAAGATCCTTTCCGTGATTTGGATGCCGGGCCGCGCAGCTGGCAGAAGAGCATGGCGTGTTCCGGGTTCTCAGGCTTTTCATCGGTCGCGGGCAGGACGTGTTCGCATACTCGCGATATTTTCATATCGCCGACAAGCAGCGCCAGCGGCGTACGCCAGTCGGCGCTTTCCCTCGCCGGGACTCGTGTCGCGGTGTGATCGGCGGGAACGTAGAACCAGGCCGTCTTGCCGTCGACGAGAAACAGGTTCCTTTCCGGCGCCTGGTAGTCCCAGCGCATTTTCCCCGGGCGCCTAAAATAAACGGTTCCGGCTTCAACACGAACCAATCGGCCGTTTTCCGTGTAGCGCTCGAGAAACGATGCTTGCAGCGTCTTGGGCGCACGATATCTCGCCTCCAGGCGGGCAACGCTCGCCTTGGTGTCGGCGCGGCCTGGGAAAGCGAGAAGAAGAAAAACCAAAGTGGGAAGGTATCCGCACATGCAGGCAGTCTATCAGGACATTCCCGGGAAGATCGCGTGAAGTTGTCTGAGAAGATGTGATCCCGGTGAAAACCGGGGCAAAAGAACCAAGAAACGCTTAGATGACCGGGTCCGTGACGGTTGCCACGGCCGTGGCGTTGTAGCGAATCTCACCCGGTTGATTGCTGAAAAAGCTGCGCCGGCCCGTTTCTCCACGGGCGAGAGGATCGGCGTTAAGTGTGTATGCGACCGCAGGAGTATTGCCATCGTTGGCGTAGGTGATGATGTAACCGCTTTTTACGCCGCCTGCCAAAAGGCTATCGATGAGGCAGGCCTGGGTTGAGCTGGCTACGCAATTACTTGATCCGCCGTCGCTGAGATCCGCCAGAGCGTTTGAATAACCGATGGCCGCATAGGAAGCCGCATAAGCGGTTTCCGCTGTTGACAAGGTCCGCACGTTGGCAACGGCAGAAGCTTCATTTGCAGTCATGCGAGAGCTCAGGTAACTCGGGATGGCGATCGCGGCAATGATCAATATAATCGCGACGACGATTAGAAGCTCAATTAGCGAAAAACCTGTCTGTCTCTTCCTCATCGGCAGTCTCCGACCGGCAGAAGTCCCTCCACCATCGAGCTCTCTAGGCGGTTTCATAAGCAAATA
>DATNLB010000430.1:0-5108 GCA_035603095.1 Candidatus Acidiferrales bacterium | reverse complement strand
GCACTCAGAATATAAGACTAACTTAGTCCGATATTGGTTGCAAATCATTGTCATCTAGGAATTACCCTCTCTTTGCCTGTTACGCACTCGTTTGTGGGAATGATTCATTGGAGACTATGAATTGGTCAGCTCAGTGCCGATGGCGGAACAGGTCGCGCGTCACAGCAAGAGAGCCGGGCGTTGACACGTTAGAGCGGGCGCGTCATCCTTTGCGGGATTCTTTCTCTCACTGACGCCCATGAGGTGGCCCCGTGGATTCCGCAAAGCTAGTGCTTGCGCTGCTCGACGAAGCCTATGAGAAAAAGACCTGGCATGGACCGAATCTCAAACAATCCATCAAGGGAGTAAGTGCGAAGCAAGCCGCGTGGCGTCCCGGTCCGGGCCGGCACAACATCTGGGAAGTGACGCTCCATGCGGCGTACTGGAAGTATGCCGTGCGGCGAAGAATCGAAGGCGGGAAGCGTGGCTCGTTCGTGCTCAAAGGAAGCAATTTCTTCGCAAGGCCCGCAAAAGGCAAGTTGCACGAGGCCGCCTGGAGCGCCGACAAGAAGTTGCTGGAGCGAGAACACCGGGCCTTGCATGTTACGGTGGCGAAAGTATTGCGCACCGCGCGGGCCGCAAAACTATTGCCGCAACTCTACGGCGTGGCGTTTCACGATATTTATCATGCTGGACAGATACGGCTGCTTCGCCGGCTGATGGAGCGCTGATCAGGGTGTCAGCTTTCGCAGGGACTGGACAAGAGAGGACATGTCCCGCGCGTCCTGAAAAAGGCGAATTGCTGCGATCCCCGACGCACCAGCTGCGAGACACGCGGAGGCGTTCGCCAACGTAATCCCGCCAATGGCCAGCACGGGGATAGAGACCGCGCGGCAGACTTCCGCGAACCGCTCAAGCCCCTGCGGAGCACCGAATGCGGCTTTCGATGGCGTGGAGAAGATAGGGCCAAAAAAAAGATAATCCGCACCGCCACTCGCTGCCGATCTCGCAGCATCCAAAGAGTGACAGGAAACGCCAATCAAGAAATCCCGGCTTAGGGCTTGGGCCTTCACGAGTCGCTTCGCCTCGGGCAGAGGCAGGCTATTCTCGCCGAGGTGCACGCCGCCGGCGCCCTCGGAGAGCGCAACATCTAGCCGATCATTCACCAGAATGCGTGTTGGAGAAGCGTTGCTTGCAGGCGATTTTGCGGCCCGTTGCAAAGCTTCGCGCGTGAGCAAGCCGCAGTCTCTCCCCGAAAGATCTTTCTCCCGAATCTGAACCCAATCGACTCCCGCGGCCGCGGCGGTTTCCATCCTCAACAAGAGGGTTTCCTGGGCCTCCCGAGCTTCGACTCCGGAAAAGCCGCTTCGGTCCGTCACGTAGCAAAGGCGGAAGCCCCAAGATGAGTTATTGAGGCGGGACACGATCAGGCCCCGGGCGCGAACCGATCCAGCCGATTGCCAGGAGGATATCCAAAACCCCGACGCCGCTCACCACGCCGCGAAACGACGGATGCAGCACGACGCGCATGAGCGAAGGATAGTGACTGAGAAAATAGTTTTGCTCCCAATAGCCGGACCACGGCAGATAGAGGAGCATCGCGCCCATCTCGAACGCAAGAACGACCAATAGTGCGCGATAAACCCGGTTCATGGATGAGCGGAATCCCGTCCTGTCAGGAAAGACTCAGGATCGACGGATGGGCTTCTGAAGCGCAGCAATGCGTTCGGCCACGCCGCGATAGTCGATGTTCATCGCGTAGACCTGGGAGAAACTTTTCAGCGCCGCTTCAGGCTCGCCCGCCGATTCCTGAGCCACGCCCAAATCATACCGCAAGGCGAGCGTACTTTCCGGATCATTGCCGGGGACCTGCAGAGCGCGCTCGTACCAGATCGCGGCGATGGCCGGCTGGCCCTTTTCCATGAAGGCCAGCCCGAGAAGCGTGCAGCATTGCATGGTGTAGCGGAAGGCGCGCCCGCGCTCGTTGGCTTTGGCAACTTTTTGGAACTCGCTGATGGCCTCCTCGAGGAGCCCCATCTCACGAAACGCGATACCCAAGTTATAATGTGTTTCGAGGTCCTCGTCCTCCGCGCCCATCTCACCGAGTTCGGCACGGAACTCGTCGAACACTTCTTTTAGCGGGCCGGACTCGCCAGACTGCGGGGGCGCTGCTTCTGGCTTCGCGACGGACGCCGGCTGGGCATTGGGCATCGCTCCCGAAAATCCTGGGGCCAGTTCGTCAAGGCCGAGCTGATCAATTTCGTTGGCAAGATCGGCAAGGAATTGATCGGAAGCAAAACCGCTACCCGAGGGCGGCGTGGGAGAGGCGTTTTGGGTGACCGGCTCCGGCTTGGGTGGGGCGATGGGTGTCTCCGGCGGCTTCTGGTCATACGCGGGGACTAAGGGCTCCGCATCCAGTACGAGCTCGTACTCCTGCTCCAGCTCAAATTCGGGCTCACTCGTCTGGGGAGGTTTCTGTGGAGCCTTAGCCGCAGGTACCTTAGGCTTGGCCGCCGGGCGTGTATCCGCCGATTTTTCGGCCATGGCTTCCGGCTCGAGGGGAATCGCGGGAGCGTCACCGGTGACATCGAACCCGACCGAGGCGGGCACATCATCCGGCGGGACGATCGCAGGTTCCTCGGAAATCTGAAACTCTTCTACCGCCCCCGGCTCCTGGCGATGCATGGTTCCAGACGTGGGCTTGCCTTGCACGGGGATGGGAGCCTCAACCGTCGCCTCGCTGTGGCGCGACTCTTCGAGAAGGGTGTCCCATTCGTCGGACAAATCTACTTCCTGCACGCCCGCCTGCAAGGGAGCGGAGTTCACTTCGACGGGCTCGGGACGCGCTCTTTCCAGGGGAGCGGCCGTAGTGGGCTCAGCGGCAATCTCGGGTATCGAAACATCCGTCGATCCTGATCCAGCAGCTTCAGTCGATGCGGGTCGTGCCGCAGGAACGGCACTCGCCAATTCCTCGTCCGTCAAACCGGCAGCACGTTGGAAGCGGCGGCGCAATTCCCCAAATCGTTCAGAACTGCGCTTGTCGCCTGTTTCACTGTGAATCTGTTGCAACTGCGCGGCAAGTTCGGCAGTGCGCCGGTCATCGCCCGCGCCCAGGACAAAGTCGAGCAGTTTTTCGAGCGTCGGTGTGTGGCGCGGTGCGCGGCGCAGGATAGCTTCCAGCAAACCAATGGCTTTCTGCGTGAGGCCGTAGCTGGCAAACAAATCGACGTCGGTGAGCGACTGGGCTATGAATTTTTGTGTCTCTTCGTCGACCGCCGGCTCGCCAGACGCTGCTGCCGGCTTGGCTTGCACTTCAGGAGCGAATTCTCCCTCGTCGGGGCGCAGTTTGGGTGCGGACGGTTTCGGAATATCCGCCTGTAAGTGCTCCTTGGGAAGCTCCTCCGCTTCTCCCGGCGCCACGAGCCCCATATTACGGAGCACGCCGTTGAGTTTGTGCTTTGCCGAATCACTTTCAGGTTCGCGGTCCACCAGCATTTCGAAGGTCTTCTTGGCTCGTTCCCACTGGCGATGGGCTACCAAAGCGTCACCTAGATGCGCCAGCGCATCGGGCAAATGGAAGGAATCGCTGGTGCGGCCGTACAATTCCACGAGCCATTCCAGCGGCTCGATACTGCCAGGCATGCTGGCCGCAAGCTCGTTGAGTAATTTCCCGACAACCTCGTGCTCCCCGGCATCGATCATGGAAAGCCGCGACTTCTCCAGGATTCCCATGGCTTTTTCGCCATTGCCGGACTGCAGCAGCGACTCGACGACCTTTTGCATCGGACCAAAATTTTTCTGGTCTGCTTCAAATACGCGATGCGCAAGCGCCGTGGCTTGGTCCCAATCGGAATTCTTGAGATAGAGATCGAGGAGGAGTTCGGTCTGCTCGCCACCTTTCTCGAGATCGGCCACCTGTTCCAGGAGCTGCGCGGACTTGGCGAGATTGCCCTGTAAAGAATAGGAACGCGCTTTGATGATCACCGCGGCCAGATTGTTGGGCTCGAGCTTGATCGCTTTGTCCGCGAGCTTCTCACTTTCTCCATGGTCACCGCGTGCCAAGGCACGTTGCGATGCGGAGACGTATGCTTCAATGGCCTCCCGGGTCTGGCCCATGGCCTGGTACAAATCGGCTAGACGGATTTGGATGCGGAGATTGTCCGGTTCCGCCTGCAGAAGTTTCTTCAAGAGGCTGACGGCTTCCGGCTGGCGATTGTTCTTGAGGTGAATCTCCGCCAGTTGCAGGAAAAGGGGCCGGGCCTCGCTCATCACCCCTTGTTGAACGTAGAGGTCGGCAAGCTTTTCAAGGGGGCGAATCTCTTCGGGAGCGAGCTTGGCAATGCGCTTGTAGACCGCGATCGCCTTTGTCAGGAAACCGTCGCCTACGAAAATCTGCGCAAGGCGCTCGAAGTAGTCGATGGCCTGAAACGTCTCGCCCTGGCGGATGTACAGCTCGCCGATGGTCATTAGCGTGACCTGGTCGCGAGGTTCGTACTTCAGAATATTCTGGTATTCGGCTATGGCCTGGGCGACTTTGCCCTGGTTCAGCAGTTTTTGTGCGGCTTCAACATTCTTGCTCTTGTTATAGGCCATGCGCGAATAAAGACAAATCTCCCCCCGGAGTCTGCCCCACAGTTTCTCCTCGAATTGCCGCGGTAGCGGAACAGCTCGTAACGCTACTTGGTTACGCTATCAGGGGGGAAAAAGGCAAGTCAATGTACGCCGAACTGCTTGTGAGCAGGCAGTTATCCCCTTTCCTTCAGGAGATTCATGGCGAACACAAGGCGAACAAACGAAGGAACTCTTTTTCCATCCCCATTCTCCGATTCCGCGCCAGCGATGGGCTGATGGTGCGAGGGGATGGCGAGATGGCGATACCGCCGCGGCGATCCAACCCACAACCAAGTCAGATTCAACAGTGCGTGCGGGACGTGATCGTGGAAACGGAAAGGAGCCAAAGAACTGGTCAGCCCTGTCCATCACAGACGGGGAGCCAAGACCGACAGCTAAACCTCGAGAGGAAGTTGCGCCTGGGTAGCACTGGCAGCCCAGCAGGCAGACTGTCGTACCGGAGCGAAGGAATGGCGGTGGAGCGGCGATGGGCCATGCTGGCGTAAGGCTTCGAGATG
>DATNLB010000230.1:0-3279 GCA_035603095.1 Candidatus Acidiferrales bacterium | reverse complement strand
ATGCAATCGGGTCCGATTAATGGGGTCGCATGTTTGCCTCGGCTTCTTGAAGTGCCGCCTGGGCAGAAGCTCTACCCTGTGTGGCGATTTGAAGGGCCGCACTCACGGAGCTAAAGAAACGGCTCATCTGAGGGATATTTGGCATGACCTGACCGTATTCTACCGCTGCGTCGAGTTGCCGCAAAAGCGGGTTGTCTTTAGCCAACCTCTCGTATACCGAGGTTAGCGCTGGAACGCCGGTCGGCTTTGCACGATACATAGCAGTGAGTCCCTCTTCGGTAAGCGCGTAATGCTCAATGAATTCATTGATCAAATCTTGGTTTGGGCTTGAGCGATTGAGATAGGCAACTGTTACCCCGACAAAAGGACGACCCACGTTCTCATCCACGCCTGGGATCGGTGCCACCGCGAAGTCGATTCCATTCTTCATTAGGTTCGACCATGCCCAGGGTCCGGAGATCATCATGGCCAATTTCCCTCGTCCCATTAGGTCCTCCACCGCACTATATGAGACGCTCTTTGGCAAAACACCGGCCTGGATCAAAGCGATAATCTTCGAGAGTCCCTCAACCGCTCCGCGATTTCCAACGCATCCGTCCGAGCAACCCATGGTCGATGGCATCGCCGGAGTCGACGGGTTTTAGTTTCGGGCCAGCCAAGCGCTGGGAGTGAGCTCGGCGATGCGATTGACCGGGAAGTTAGCCAAGCCCGGCAAGGTCGAGCAAAGATAGTCGCGAATCGGGATTTTTAGTCGTCGGCAGGTTTCGACTACCGAGACTATCGCTGCAACCCGCGGCCCGGCTTCCTCGCTTCCGATGTGGATCCAGTTGCGGCGTCCTAGGGCGAGAGGGCGCATCGAGTTTTCGGCCAAGTTGTTGGAGAGTTCCAACTCGGGATGTTCCAGGAAACGAGTGAGCCGCGTCCAAAGCGTCAGTGTATAGTTGCAAGCCTTAGCCAGAACGCTCTTTGGCAGTGAGCCCGAACGTGCCGCCTGGATCTGGGTTTTGATCTCCTCAAGCAGCGGCTTGGATTGCTCCAACCGCAGAAGCTGACGCTTCTCTGGACTTAAAGCTTGTTCGCGCGCCTGGGCATCGATGGCAAAAAGTTCATCCATCTGCGCTACAATGCGCAGGGCGCTCTGGTCTTGAGGATTGAGCTCCACCGCCTGGAAGAACTTGCGCCGTGCGTGTGCCCAACACGCTGCATGCACGATCTTGGGCCCACCCACGTGATCGTAGGCCGCGTAGCCGTCACTCTGGAGGATGCCCTCGAAGTGGCCCAGGAACCGTTTGGGACCTTCCCGTTCCCGGCCCATCCGAAAATCGAACACCACCGTTGCGCCCGGTCGGCTGTACTGCCAGAGATAGGCTTGATGATTTTTGCCTCGCACCTTTTCGGACTGAACTCCCACCGGCGTCTCATCGGCTTGGATATAGTTTCCGGCCAACAGTTCTTGAGCCATCGCTGCGCGGACGGGCCGTAGCAATTCACCGATCCGCATCACCCAACCATCCAAAGTCGCTCTGGAGATCTCCAAGCCGGTCTCTCGCTCCAACATGACACTTTGGCGAAAAAGTGGTAGGTGATCCGCATATTTGCTCACCACCGTATCGACGACCACCCGATTACTAGCCAGACCTTTCTCGATAATCCGTGGCGGCAGCGGCGCGGACTGCACTCCTTGCTCTTCACAAGCTTTACAGGCTCGCTTCTCGCGTTTGGTCACCCGCACAAAGTATTTAGCCGGTTCAACATCGAGTTGCTCAGCCGTCTCGTAACCGATCACAGTAGTCTCTTTGCCACAGTTGCCGCAGACGCATTGTTCCGGTGTACAAGCAAGGAGCTGTTCTATCCTTGGCAGATCCGCTGGCAGCTCCTGGCGGCCCGGATGTTTGCGCGCCGTCTTGAGCGGTAGTTTTAATTGCGCCCGTTCACTCTCGGCCTCTACTTCAGCGCTGCTGACCCCCGGCTCCAATTCCAAGAGCTCCAGTTGCGCGTCGGAGAGTTTTTCGCTACCGGGTCCGTATTTCTCGATCCGTAGCAAACGCAGTCTCTCTTCCAACACCCGGTTCTTATACTCGGCAAACTTGAGTCGGTCTTGATCGATCGAGAGTGAACCGTTGAGCTGATCGAACAGTGAGGAGGGAAGCGTCTCTTTGAGCTGGCTGACCAGCGTTGGATCAAGGGCTTTAAGAGTAGTAAAACTAACGCTCAACTAGAGCGTTAAACTATCAAAAACAACCTGCTTTTAACAGGTTTTTATTCACATTTTTCGCTGTGTGCGGCTTCTTTTCGATACCAGTTTTTGCGCCGTGTGCGCGTCAGATCTATTCCACCTAACAACAGCGAAAGTTCTTCATGACTCAAATTCACTCGATCCGATTGGTCCTCGGCTACTGGCCAGCTAAATCTTCCACGTTCCAGCCGTTTCGCGCACACCCATAATCCGCTCCCGTCCCAATACAACACCTTGAGCCGATTGCGTCTGGCATTGGCAAATAAAAATAGGTGCCCGCTTTGAACTTCCAGTCCGAGTCTGTCTCGGACTAATCCGTAGAGGCCTTCAAAGCCTTTTCGCATGTCGGTCGCTCCCACCGCCAGGTAGATCCTGGTTGCCGGTCCGAGTCCAAACACGGCTTTAGATCTCCTCGAGCACCTCAACGACGCGAAGCAACGTTTCGGAATCGAAATCCCGCCGCACTTCGATCCGCCGTCCGCTCGCCAGCACCACCTCTAAAGCGCAGAGTGTCCGGTTATTTCCATCCCGGCCCTTGCTGGCCAACTCCACTGCAACCAACCGAGAGCTCTTTGCTTCTCCTTGGTCCAAGCGTCGCTTCTTAAGTCGGCGCTGCAACGTGCTCAGCGCTAAACCATGTTTGCGGCAAAACTCGTTCTGCCGCAATCCACTCGATGCAAACTCCATCATCAGCCGCTGGATTTCCTCTCGGCTTCGTCGCTTACGCCCAGAAACTTCTTGGCTTTCAATCATCCCGGCATCACAGCATTAAAGCGCCGCGACAACTAGGTGTGTTGCTCTGACGCTTACCCCGTTAACCCGACTTCGCGGATTCGCGGCGCAAAAAATTATTTTCGTGACGTAAGTCGTTGATTTTCAGGGAGGGTACCCGGCAAAAACACCGAAAAGTGGCTGTAGATAACATGAGCCGACAGGCAGCAACACCCGCTGCTACGCTGTCGGCGATATGGAAAACAATACCGATAAAGAAGCTAAGGAGGGCCAGGCGGAAGCCAAGCCCGAAGTGATCAAATTAGGGTTGG
>DATNLB010000497.1:0-2905 GCA_035603095.1 Candidatus Acidiferrales bacterium | reverse complement strand
TATTAAAAAAAGAGAAAAATGGAAAATTCGCGCCGGGGAAAAACTGGGCGTACAGCAATTCCGGATACGTAGCGCTCGGATTGATTGTCGCCAAAATCTCGGGACAATCGTACGGTGAATTTCTTCACTTAAGAATTTTTGCGCCGCTGAAAATGAATCACACCATCGTTTTTCAAAAAGGAAAAAATGAAACCGTGAATCGCGCGTTCGGCCACTCCAAAGAAAACGGCGCGTTCAAAGAAACCGATCAGAGCGCAACTTCCGCGACGCTCGGCGATGGCGGCATTTATTCCAATCTCGAAGATCTCGCCAGGTGGGATGACGCGCTGCGCAATCACACTTTGCTGAGCGAAAAAGAATTTCAGCCCGCGTTAACTCCGGTGAAACTTGCCAGCGGATCGGAACCCCACTGGCCCGTCGAATCGAACGGCGATAATCTGCATCCCGGCAAGCCCGTATCTTACGGCTTCGGCTGGTTTCTTGATCCTTATCAAGGGCATCGGCGAATGTGGCACACGGGAACCACGATGGGCTTTCGCACCGTGATCGAGCGCTTCACGGAAGGCGAGGGCTTAACTGTAATTATTCTTTGCAACCGCACCGACCTCGATCCCGAAGCACTCGCATTGAAAATCCTCGACCTGTGCCTCACACTGCGCTAGGACGTCTATTTTCTTTCAAAAGCGGCACGAGCACGAGAAACCTTGTCGCCGTCAGTGCTTTTTAACGAATGTCCCAGGAGCGCCTGTTTCAGGTCCCCGGGGATCAGACCATTGGCAGCCGCCCGGCGATTATTGAAGTCCCACCCTGCAAACAATCTCGCCGCACCCTCTGTTTGCTGTTCACTCAGCTTTACGTCTTTGACCGCGGCGACCAGATCATCGGTCCGGTACTCGAGGAGCATCTCTTCTGCGAGTTGTTCATACATGGGAAACCCTGACCACGGGCCGGCTCCCGATCCAAACCAAGACATGAGTGCCCGGATTCGCTGAGGCACATCTGGATATTCTTTCGCTAAACTCAATTCGAGGGCCTTCGTGTCAGACTTCTGTCCCGGCATCATTGACTCGATGGCCTTCGGCCAAATCGGACGTAGGCTCTCGGGCATAGCTTTCATCCAACGATCCTCGGCAATACGGGATGCCTCCTCTTGGTCCCTTTCAAGTTGTACTTCCTGGCGCGGGCCCGATATCTTCCGGGCATCGAACCATCCTAGCCACTTCTCGACGTCCTGGATCCGTGCATCACTGGACCAGGGAGAGAAGCCGATCATCTGCCCTTCGTACACGCTAATGAAACCGAGGTTCTTGTCCTTTCTGAACAGTACGATCTCCATCGAGGGCCTACATGCGCAACGAAACCAATCTTTTGGAACCTCGATGGTCAGGGCAGCTTTCAGTTCGGAAATGTCTTTCGGGTCCGATGAGGTGTACAGGACTGCATGACCAGGGGAAGGATTTACGTGGTCCGCGACTGCGTACCCCACCCCATAGACAACAATCTTATCCGCCGCCTGGATAAGTGCTGATATTTCTTCGGGTTTAACTCGATGATGTTTCTCTTTCTCGCTCGCGAGGGTGACGGCTGTTCCCGCGAAGATAAGAGCCCACGTTAGGGAGATGTGGAACAGCATGGTGGCACTAGTTCAAGCCGGCGAGTTTGCCGAGGCCTTTCATTTTGGTGCGCGCCGCCAGGGCGCCATATTGCTTCATCATGGTGCGCATTTGCAGGTATTGCTTGAGGACGGTGTTGACGTCCTGGACGGTGGTGCCGCTGCCTTTGGCGATGCGCTTGCGGCGCTTGCCGTCGATGACGTTGTGGTCGCGGCGCTCTTGGTTGGTCATGGAGTTGATGATGGCTTCGACACGCGTGAGCTGGCCCTCGTCGACCTTGGCATCCTTCGGAAGATTCTGGAGCGGGCCCATCTTGGGGAGCATGTCCACGATCTTTTCGAGCGGTCCCATCTTGCGAATCTGCTTGAGCTGATCGCGGAAATCTTCCAGCGTGAAATCTTCCTTGCGGAGCTTGCGCTCCAGTTCGGCGGCGGCCTTCTTATCGACGGTCTGTTCCACCTTTTCGATCAGCGACATGAGGTCGCCCATGCCGAGAACGCGGGAGACGATGCGCTCAGGATAGAAACCTTCGAGGGCGTCGTATTTTTCGCCGAGCCCGACGAACTTTACCGGCGCGCCGGTGACTTTGCCGATGCTTAACGCCGCGCCACCGCGAGCGTCGCCATCAAGTTTAGTTAGAATCACGCCGGTGAGCCCGAGTCGTTTGTGAAATTCGCCAGCGGAGCGCACGGCGTCCTGACCGATCATGGAATCGGCGATGAAGAGCATTTCGCTGGGCTGCAGTTCTTTCTTCAGCATGCTCAGCTCGTTCATCAAATCATCGTCGATGTGCAAGCGGCCGGCGGTATCCACGAGGACGACGTCGCTGGCGGAAAGCTTTGCTTCCTTGATTGCGCCTTTGACGATCTCGAGCGGCTTGTCTGTCCCGGTGCCGGGCCAGTTCGCCGTGCCGACGGCTTTCGCCACTTGCGCAAGCTGTTCGCGCGCGGCTGGACGATAAACGTCCGTGGAAACGACGAGCGGACGATGTCCGTGTTGCGAAAGCCATTTGGCGAGTTTTCCGGTGGTGGTGGTTTTGCCGGAGCCTTGCAACCCGACGATCATCCAGACGGAAGGCGGGCGCGAAGCGAAGATCGGCTTGGCGTGTTTGCCAAGCATCGCGGCCAGCTCGTCGCGAACAACTTTGACCACCTGCTGATCAGGCGAAAGCTGCAGCATGACTTCGCTGCCGATGGCTTTCGCGCGGATGTTGGCAAGGAGTTCGTCAGCCACGCCAACGTTGACGTCGCCTTCGAGCAGCGCTTCGCGAATTTCCGCGAGCGCGGTGTCCA